>JBJTNN010000099.1:0-8207 GCA_046074125.1 Bacteroidota bacterium | reverse complement strand
CAAAATGGTCAATGACCCCGATGCCAGAACCACCGGAAAAGCCATAGACCGGGTATACGCCAACATGCCCTACTTTGAACAAACGGTAGATTTCGACATGTTGAACTACGCCCGTCAGTTGACCGATAAAGAATTCAGCTTGAACGCGCAATTGGGTTTTATCTCGCTGAACCAACCGTTGAACAACGATGAAATACTGGCGGTTGCTTTCGAATACACCTACAATGGCGAAGTATTCCAAGTGGGTGAATTTTCACGCGACGTAGCTCCAGGCAATCAGCAATTACTGTTCTTAAAAATGCTGAAAGGCAATACCATCAGAACACGCTTGCCCATGTGGAAATTGATGATGAAGAACATCTACGCACTCAACACTTACAGCTTGAGTTTGGAAGATTTTAAGTTAAACATCATCTATGCCGATGACACTACGGGTGGTGATTACAACTACTTACCCATCGGCAACGCCAACTGCCCCAACCTGGTGAATGGCAATCCTTTGATTCGGGTGTTGGGATTGGACAAACTGAACCGACAGCAAGAGGCGAAGCCCGACGGTGTATTTGACGCGATTGAAGGACTTACCGTAAACACCCAATACGCAAGAATTATTTTCCCGGTTACAGAACCATTCGGCGATTACATGCGCGAACAATTTAATGGGCGCAATGACTTGGGCGATTATTACTGTTACGATGCGCTTTATGACAGCACCAAATGGTTGGCCCAGCAAGATGTCAAACACAACAAATTCTTTTTGCAGGGCAGTTACAAAAGCAGCAACGGTGCCGAGTTGTTCTTGGGAACCACCAACCTACAGCGGGGTTCTGTGCGCGTGACAGCCAACGGAAGACCCCTCACCGAAGGGATGGACTACGAAGTAGATTACGCTTTGGGTCGAGTAAAAATCATCAACGAAGGATTGCTTCGCGGAGGTGCGGAAATTAGGGCCAGTGCCGATGGACAAAGCTTCTTCAACATTCAGCAAAAAACATTGCTCGGAGGTAGGGTTGAGCACAAATTCAACAAAAAACTCATCGTCGGTGGTACAGCACTGCACATGTATGAAAGACCCCTAACCACAAAAACCAACTTCAATGAAGAGCCGCTGTTAAATACCATCATCGGTGCGGATGTGGCCTATAGTTCTAAATCAAGATTCTTGACCAAAATCATTGATGCGTTGCCATTTCTTGAAACCAAAGAAATATCCAACATCACAGCCTACGGCGAGTTTGCGAAGATTTTCCCCCATAACCACAAATCACAAGGTAACCAACGCGGGGTTTCAAATTTGGAAGATTTTGAAAATGCCGAAATGTCCAACGACCTAAAAAGCGTGGGAAACTGGGTAGTAGCTTCTGTGCCTCAAAAACAAGAGGATCGCTTCCCCGACACAAAAACTTACGACAAAACCACCTGGATGAATCACCATGCGGCGTTGAGTTTTTATACCATTGACCAGTTGTTCTACCGAGACAACGACATGCCAGACAACATCAAACAGCGCGTCGACAATGTACTCAGCGACCCATTCCAGCGCCAAGTAGACCAAAGAGAATTATTTCCACAGCGGAACTTCCCACAGGGGACCCCTACCATCTTGCCAACTTTGGATTTGTTTTTCCGTCCTACCAGCAGAGGTATGTACAACTACAACAGCAACCCAAGTGAAATCAACGACAAAGGAGAATTGCTGAATCCAGAATTGAGTTGGGCGGGTATCACACGGAAAATCGACCAGAACGACTTCGAAGCGGCCAACATCGACTACATTGAAATATGGATGCTCGACCCAATGTCGAACAACCCAAACCTCAAGGGTGAATTGCTGCTTCATTTGGGTAACGTGAGTGAAGACATTTTGCCTGATCGCAGAAAGTCTTTCGAAAACGGCTTACCCACGGGCACCAACAGCACTGCCGAAACAGATACTACTTCTTTGGCGATTGTTCCTAGCGGACCCCAAATCAATTACGCTTTTGACAACAATCCTGCTACACTTCAAACGCAGGACGTGGGTCTTGACGGAATGGACGATGCCCAAGAATTGGCGCATTTCGACACCATACTTTTGAAAAAAATCGCGGCGAATTTTGGTGCTGGTTCACAGTACTACAAAGACGCCTCAAAAGATCCTAGCAACGACAATTACCTTCACTACTTGGAAAGTGCCTACGATGTATTAGATGCTGACATCATTCACAGATACGAAAAAATCCAAGGTCTGCAAGGGAACTCAAGCAACGACAAATACACTGGAAAATACGACGGGATGCCTAAGTCGACCACTTCGATTCCTTCCGACGAAGACGTAAACCGCGATTTTACCTTAAACCAAAGCGAAGACTATTTCCAATATCGCATTAAGATCAATGCCTCAGACATGCGCATTGGCAACAACTACATTTCTGATGTAGTACGTAAAAAGACAAAATTGCGCAACGGCAAGGAAAAAGACATCACTTGGTATCAATTGAAAATTCCGATTCGCGAATTCGAAAAAGCGGTGGGTAACATCAGCGATTTCAAGAGTATTCGTTTCATGCGGATGGTCATGACAGGATTCAATGACACAGCCCTTCTGCGTATGGGTTACATCAACATGGTACGCGCCGATTGGCGTCGTTACACCAATAGTTTAAAAACTCCGGGTGTGATTGTCCCACAAGATCCCAACGATGGAACCAAATTCGTTGTAAGCGCCGTAAACATTGAAGAAAACAGTTATCGCAGTCCCATTGCTTATGTAACACCTCCGGGCGTTGAGCGCGTTCAAAACATGGCTAGTTTGGGCACCGTTTTAGAAAACGAACAATCCCTCTCGCTGCAGGTGTGTGAATTGAAAGCGGGCGACAGCAGAGCGGCCTTTAAAACCACCACTTTCGATGCGCGCAACTACAAAAGGATGCAATTGTACGTGCACGCTGAGGAAAGCCAAGGTACGACCATTCAAGACGGAGAAGTTGCTGCCTTCATTCGTTTTGGTACCGACCTTACTTCGAACTATTACGAATATGAAATTCCACTGAAAATCACACGCGGCACCATCAACAATCGTTCAGGCGATGCGGCGGCGCTGATTTGGCCGGCGGAAAACTTGATGGACTTCGCGCTAGATTCGTTTTACGATTTAAAAATTGCCCGTCAGAACGCCGCATGGCCGATGACCGCTCCATACATCAAATTCACGAGCAAAGGAAAAATCACAGTGATGGGGTTACCCGATGTTGGAAACCTGCGTGTAATGATGGTAGGTATCAAAAACAACAGCAATTCCCCCAAGTGCTTCGAAACCTGGTTCAACGAATTGCGTGTTAAGGAAATTGCCAATAAAGGAGGATATGCCACCTTGGCCAACGTTCAAATGCAACTGGCCGATTTCGGTCAGCTCAACATGGGAGGCACCATTCGGACCATCGGATTTGGTGATGTAGACAAAAAACTGAACGACAGAAGTCTAAGCACCAACCTAAATTACGACATCGCATCCAACCTGGAATTGGGTAAATTCTTCCCGAAAAAAGCGGGCGTGAGTGTCCCCATGTACATTGGTTACTCTGAGAGCTATGTGAGACCTAAGTATTACCCTTTAAATCCAGATTTGGAGTTAAAAACTTTCTTGTCGGGAATTGCCGATGCATCCACAAGGGCCGCGGTTAAAAAAGCCGCCGAAGAATACAATTCGTTGTATAGCATCAACTTTAACAACGTAAGGGTGGCCTCCGCCATGGGCAAACTGCCAAAGATTTGGTCGCCCAGCAACTTTGTATTTGGTTACAGTTATCAAAATAACTACCGTAGGAATCAACAAATTGAGGAGTACTTCATCAAAACCACCCAAGCCACCATTGGGTACACCTACAATAGAAATACAAAATACCACAAACCCTTCCGCAAAATGAAGACCAAGAAATTGGCTTTGGTGAGGGATTTCAACTACAACTTCATGCCGTCTAGCTTCAGTACACAGATGCAAACCAACCGTTTGTACAGTGAGCAGCAAGCACGAAATAACAATAAGTTCATCCAAGTCAATCCAAGACTGTTCGATAAGAACTTCACAATTCTTCGCAATTTCAACACAAACTTGCCGTTGACAGAATCGATCAAAGTCAATTATTCCGCCAATGTTACTTCACGAATTCAGGAGCCCTATGGCAGGTTGGACAATGAGATTAAGTTGGATTCGGTGCGACGTGAATTCTTGAGTTTAGGACGGATGTCCAAATTCTACCAAAACGTCAACGCCACCTACACCCTACCCTTTAGCAAATCAAAACTGACCCGTTGGATGAACACTACGGTAACATACGTGGGAAGTTATGAGTGGAACCAAGCGCCTCCCGCCTTCCAATCCTTGGGAAATCGCTTGCAGAACGGACAAGACATCAACGTGAGTGGTCAATTGAATTTCACCCAATTGTATTCAACCATCCCTTGGTTGCGCGATCTTGAAAAACCCAAGAAGGTAAAGAAACCTGCGACCGCAACACCCCCTGCACCCAAACAAGACGATGAAGGTCCTTCCTTCGAAAGTGCCCTACAAAAAGGTCAGCCCGAAACGAAGAAAGCCAATCCCGCAAAGATTTTCGCTGGAAACTTCATCAGCATGTTGAAGAATGTGGGCTTCAGTTATCAGTTGAAAGAGAACACCGAGCTGCCTGGTTTTGCCTACAAACCCGACTATTTTGGCAACAATTTCAAACACATGCAACCTGGCGTAGGGTTCGTGTTTGGCTTGCAAGACCCCATGTTGCGATATAAGTTGGCAGATTTAGGCGCGTTGAAAAACGACAGTCGTCAATCCAACTTTTACCGAAACAACAAAACCGAAAACTTCACAGCCAACGTAACCATTGAGCCCATCAAGAACTTCCGTATACGCCTTGATTTTGCCCGTAACCACACCCAAGGCACACAATCTGTTTTCAAATACGATGGTTTTGCATGGATGGACCAAGGACTTACACAAACCGGAAACTTCAATGTCACGGGCATGTTCTTCAAAACGCATTTTGTGAAAGATCAAAATTTCCCGAATTCTGACCAGCATCCCAATGCTGTTTTCACACAAATGCTAAACAATCGTTACACAGTGGCCCAAAGATTATCTTCACAACGAATTGGGGGAACAGCCACAGACACCATCACCAAATTTCCCTTGGGATACAGCCGCAATTCCCAAGATGTATTGATTGGGGCATTTTATGGCACCTATTCTGGCAAGGATGTTGGATACAGCGACATTTCGGGATTCCCTGCCATTCCGTTACCCAACTGGAACGTCAACTACAATGGATTAACCAAAATTAAATTCTTGGGCAACCGATTCAACAACATCAACATCAAACATGCCTATACCGGTAGGTATTCTATTGGAAACTATACCCAAAACCTAAAATACACCCCAAATGAAACCTTGGTGATGGGCAAGGATTTGACAGCAAAATACCAAATTGCTGATGCCACCATCTCGGAAGGATTCTTCCCGTTGATTGGTTTGAATGTGACCACAAAAAACAACTGGACCGTAGGCGTAGAATACAAACGCTCCAGGGTTTTGAAGCTATTTGCCTCCTCATTCAACTTAACGGAAATGCGCAACAATGAATTCCAGTTGAATGCGGGATATCGTACCACAGGGATCACCATGCCTTGGAGAAGAAACGGCAGATGGGTTTATTTACCCAATGATTTCCGATTCGATATGACGGTGAGTGTTACTGACAACGTAACCGTAATTCGCAAAATCGATGTCGATGTGAACCGATACACAGCGGGTATGAAAAACATCAGAATCAGTCCAAGCATCACTTACCAAGTGAACCAAAAAATCAACTTGGCTTTGAAATACAACCGTGTAGTAATGAATCCTAAAATCAACACGCAGTTCTACACAGCCCTCACCGATTTTGGTATAGAAGCCCGCTACACATTCAACTAATACATATGAAGAAGGCCTTTTTGGGATGGATATTGTTGATGGGTTTTTTGACTACTGCCAACGCCCAATTGATCCAAACCGGCCGCTGGCGTACGCACCTCAGTTATAAAAACGCCCTCATCTGCGAGGCCAGCAATCGCTATGTTTACGCGGCATCTCAACAAGGATTTTTCCGGGTGATGATGAATTATGGTGACATGGAGAAATTGGGAAAAGAAGAGGGATTTGCCAACAATGAAGTCACCACGCTTTCCTACAATGCCAAACGCGATATCTTACTCATTGGCTATTCAGATGGCAACATAGACTTATTGCAGAACGATCGAATCATACACAATATCCCAGGATTTAAAAACAAGTTATTACAAGGAGACAAACGCATACTTTCTGCCAATTTTCATGAAAACGAAGCCCTAATTTCTACCTATTTCGGATTGCTCGTGGTGGATTTGGACAACCATGAAATCAACGACAGTTATTCAAGCATCGGACCCAATGGCACTGCAATCGCGGTGCTGTCCTCGGCAATTGTAGGCGATTCTATCTACATCGGCACCAGCAAGGGCGTTCGATTTGCCAAGTGGTCAAAATCGGTCAACCTAAATGATTACACCCAATGGCAGTGGGCCGTTGAAGACAACCGAGCCGCCAAACACCTTACCGACTACAATGGTACCCTGTTGTTTGAATTGGATAGCATGATTTACCAATGGAACAAGAGTTTGGGGCAATTTTATAACGATAAACGTGTCATCGCTCGGATATGGACCAACGAATTTGGCACGCACATCGCAAGGCAAGGAGAAATCACCACCCTAACCAGTAGCGGAACCAAAAAAGAATCGATCAACTTGGTTGCTGGCATCACCCAATTCAAAGACGGTATTTTCTGGTTTTGTACAGGAATCGGTCCAGGTGTGATAAAAAAAGACCCGAATGGAGAAATCGCATTTTTGCCCGATGGGCCGGCCAATCCATCCATATTTAGAATGACGCAAAACGGCGCCGACGTGTTGGCCACAGCGGGTGGGGTTAGCTCAACCTTCGGAAATGCTTTCAACAATGCAGGCTTTTACTTGTATCGCGATGGCGGTTGGAAAAACAACCTCCCCTCCCCGCTCAATAACAACTTATACGATTTCACATTTGTTCAATACATCAAATCCCGCAATTGGTATTTGGCAGCAACCCATTCAAATGGCATTTTGGTGATTAAGGATGGGGTCATTATCAATCGATATGATGAAACCAATTCACCCTTAAAACGTCAGCCCCCCATCAATTTAATCAAGGTATCGGGCATCGCTGAAGACAGCAAGGGCAATATTTGGTTTGCTTCATTTGGTGCCGATGAACCCCTTTTCTGCTTAACCAAACAAAACCAATGGAAAATCGTGGCCACCCCATCGGCCTGTAGAGAAGTGAAAGATCTGAGCATCGACTATCTCGACAGGAAATGGATGATTCTGCAAACTGGCGGCATTCAAGTGTTTGATGAAGGGAAATCACTCGATGCCCTTACCGATGACCGCACCGTTTATATTGGCACACAACAAGGATTGATCTCCACGGAGGTATTGTCGGTGAAGTGTGATGACCTGGGCTATACCTGGATAGGTACCAACCAAGGGTTGAATGTATATTCGGGCTCTAGCACCCTCTTCAGCAACCCAAAAGTTGACCGCTATATCGTGGATCAAGACGGCAATGTGGGCTACCTCATGGGTGAGGAAACCATCAACGACATTTGTGTGGATGGCGGAGGTAGAAAGTGGATGGCCACAAACAATGGCTTATTTTTGATTGAACCTTATGGTCAGCGGGTTATCAAACATTTCAACATCGACAACAGTCCATTGCTATCGAATCGCATTATTTGCATCGGACAAAACAGTGAAACTGGGGAAGTATTTGCGGGGACCGATAAAGGAATCATTTCGTATCGCAGCGATGCCAACGACGCTACAGAGCAGTTCGAGAAAATCAAAGTGTACCCAAACCCCGTACCACCAAAATACGATGGGTTGGTAACCATAGAAGGACTCACGAGCAATGCCGAGGTCAAAATCACCGACATCACCGGAAAACTGGTGTATCAAACCAAAGCCAATGGCGGAAAAGCCACATGGAACGGCCTGAGACTGGATGGAAGCAAACCCAACAGCGGACTGTTGTTCGTTTTTGCCATCAATACGGACGGCTCAGAAACGGCCATGGGTAAATTCATTTATATCCGGGGCGAAGAGTAAGCCAATTTTTC
>JBJTNN010000098.1:0-3221 GCA_046074125.1 Bacteroidota bacterium | reverse complement strand
CCACACACCGTCGCGCTCTGGGATATGCCCTTTGATGGCGATTCCACCACTTTCCTCAGCACCAATTAAAACATCTTCCGTAACCATGTATTCACAGATGTACTTGAATCCAATTTTGGTAGTGATGGCTTCTAAACCTTTCTGGTCGCAGAGTTTTTGCACTTTGTCGCTCACTGAGAAGCTTTTTACCACCAAAATTGGATTCAAGTACATCTGTGAATACATGGTTACGGAAGATGTTTTAATTGGTGCTGAGGAAAGTGGTGGAATCGCCATCAAAGGGCATATCCCAGAGCGCGACGGTGTGTGGATGGGCTTGGTGTTAATGGAATATATGGCCAAAACAGGAAAAACCGTGTCTGAATTGATTCAAGACATGTATGCCAAAGTGGGGTCATTTGCGGTGGAAAGGTATGATTTACACATCACCAACGAACTCAAAGATAGCATCATTGAGAAATGTAAATCTAGAAGTTACACTCAATTTGGACAGTATACAGTAGTGGCTGTTGAAGATGTTGATGGATATAAATTCAGATTGAACAATGGCTCTTGGGTGATGATTCGTCCAAGCGGAACTGAGCCCGTATTGCGTGTTTATTCAGAATCCACAGATTCAGCATCCTCTTTCGCTATTTTGGACGCAACCAAAGCAACGATTCTAGGATAAATATGAGTGACCAACCGCTTCAAGTAAGTGTGAGAGAGGTGATTGCCTCGAAAAATGCCAATTTGTTGCGTTGGATACCTGAATTTGTGCTCCGTTGGTTTGAGCGTTTTGTGCATCAAGACGAATTGAATCGGGTACTCAGGACTTACCATGGGTATGATGGACGTGAATTTGCCATCAAGGCCATTGAGGAGATGGGATGTACGGTAGCTACCAATTTTTCTGAGCGTATTCCTACCGAAGGTCCAGTGGTATTTGTCGCCAACCACCCCATGGCGGGGATGGATGCATTGAGTTTGTTTGCTGAAGTTGGGAAAGTGCGATCCAAATTGCACATCATAGCCAACGATGTCCTGGCCCACATACCTCAATTCAAAGGATATTTTATTCCCGTCAACAAATTCGGAAAGTCTGCCAAGGACTCCATGGTCCGCGTGGATCAAGCGTATGCTGAAAGGGAGGCAATGATTGTATTTCCTGCGGGGTTATGCTCTCGGAAAATCGACAACAAAATCGTTGATTTGGAATGGCAGAAGAGTTTCTTGGCCAAAGCCATCCAATACAACTATATCATTGTGCCGGTGTACATTGATGGGGCAAATTCGTCCCGGTTTTATCGCATCGCCAATTGGCGAAAATTTTGGCGGATAAAATTCAATATTGAAATGATGACTTTGGCGGATGAGTTATTTCTGAAACGTGGTCAAACCATTACCCTCACCTTTGGAAATCCCATTGATTCTTCCCTTTTCGACAAGCGGAACACGCTTTTTGAAGCACAATACATCAAGGAATTTGTGTATCGTTTGCAAGAAGACCCAAATGCAACCTTCGCATTGCCCTAGTTTTCTCGATTTGTAGATTTGTATTAACTTTACCCCATGAGCACAGAAGCCATGAGAGAAAACATCATTGACCCCATTGATCCGTCGATACTGTTACAGGAGCTCACCCCAGACATTTTTGTTCGACCTACCAACAACGCTTCCAACGAAATATACATTTTTAAAGGCGACGACAAGCCCAATCTCATGAATGAGGTGGCTCGTTTGCGTGAGGTTACTTTCCGCGCTGCAGGGGGCGGTACCGGTAAATCTTTGGACATTGACGAATTCGACAAGGGCCCATTTGCATATAGTCAACTCATTGTTTGGGATCCAACAGAAAAGGCCATTGTGGGTGGATATCGGGTTGTTTTGTGCAAAGACACGAAAGATGCGGATGGCATATTTCATTTGTCGACTTCTGAGATTTTCTCATTTTCCGACAAATTGAAGAACCACTTTTTCCCTGTTGCCATTGAGTTGGGTAGAAGTTTTGTTCAGCCCGACTTCCAACCCAGCGCAGGAAGCAGAAAGGGGCTATTTTCTTTGGATAATTTGTGGGACGGACTAGGTGCATTGGTTGCCATGTACCCGGAGATGAAATACTTCTTTGGCAAAATCACCATGTATACTGATTTCAATCGTGAAGCGAGGGATACCATCTTGCGTTTTATGCAACATTATTTCCCAGACCCAGACCAATTGGTAACCATTGATAATCCAGTACAGTTAGAATTTGACTGTGATGAATTCCTCAAAAATATTAAAGAATTGGACTACAAGGAAGGTCATAAATTATTGAATATCAAGGTTAGAGAGTTGGGAGAAAACATCCCACCCCTATTTAATAATTACATGAATTTAAGTCCCACAATGCGCACTTTCGGCACTTGCATTAACGATCACTTTGGCAATGTAGAAGAAACTGGCATCATGATTACCATCGATGATATCTATCCGCAGAAAAAGGACAGATATGTAATTCCTTACTTGGAATATTTGGCTTCCAAATCATAGTAAAAGGTTATTTCGCTACAGAAAAGCGAGCCATGGGTTGATTGCCGACCAAAATTTGACATTGGTAAATCCCTGATGGCAGTGTATTCATAGGAATGGCGGCACTTTCCCCGGTTTTTCCAGTTGCAACGAGTTGACCCAGCGAATTAAACACTTGCACATCGGCCTTCATCCCCAGCAGTTGATAATTGTGTATGTTGAGTTCTTCATTGTCGCTGATCCAATGTATCCAGCCTTGCACAAACGTTTGCTGGTTTGGTGACTTGGCGTATTTGTCAATGATTTTCAATGTTTCGTAAGCATCAATTTTTCCATAGCCACTGTTGCTGTTGGAGTCGGGCGTGGTAAATTGATCTTTTCTAGCCGTGATTCTCCAAAGATTACGAATTTCTGAAGTTGTCAACCATTCATTGGCTTGCAAGTAGAGGGCTACAATACCAGCCACGTGGGGCGATGCCATAGATGTACCTGAAAACATCGCCCAATAGACATCTTGACCTCTAAAGGTAGACTTGTACACGATTTCGTTGTTGAGCCATCCGGGAACTTGCCTGCGATGCAATGCCGATGCGATCATTTGTCCAGGCGCTATTACATCTGGTTTGATTCTTCCATTGGGAAAATCCGATGATTTAGGCATGGGCCCACGGCTGCTGAACCCCGCGATATCGCCAGTGGTATGCCATGGCTGATTGAAATACTCACCTTTG
>JBJTNN010000097.1:0-12485 GCA_046074125.1 Bacteroidota bacterium | reverse complement strand
GAAGTATTGGAAATGTTGGAGCAAATCCAAAACGACGGTGGCGATGTGCAAAAGTGGATCAACAAAGCCAAAGACAAGAACGATCCTTTCCGCTTGATGGGATTCGGTCACCGCGTATACAAAAACTTCGACCCACGCGCAAAAATCATCAAAAAAGCGTGCGACGATGTATTGGCCAAATTGGGTGTGAACGACCCTGTATTGGAAATTGCCAAGCAACTCGAAGAAGCCGCCCTCACCGATTCTTACTTCGTAGAGCGCAAATTGTTCCCCAACGTCGATTTCTACTCGGGCATCATCTATCGCGCCATGGGATTCCCCACCGATTTCTTCACCGTGCTCTTCTCCATGGGTCGCCTCCCAGGTTGGATCAGCCAGTGGCAAGAAATGCGCAAGGAAAAACAACCCATCGCTCGTCCTCGCCAAATTTATACCGGCGAAACACCCCGTGCCTATGTGCACATGAAAGACAGACCCTGATCGTTGAGTCTTTTACACAAATGATATCCAGAGGCACCCGCAGGGTGCCTCTGGTCGTTAATAGGACCCCGAAATACTATTAATATCAAGCATTCAACGACAAACGACGCCTTCGTTTGTTAGTTACCCAACTACCTTTGCAGCCACAATGTCGCGTACCATTCTTTTCCTGATTGTCAACTCACTTTTCAGTCTAGCTTCCGCCCAAAACTTTACCCTTTCCGGTTATGTAAAAGATTCTACTTCCCGCGAAACCATCGCCAAAGCACAAATCACCGTCACCGTCATTACCAAAGCCTATACACCCACTGAACTTCGCTCAACCACCAATGGTTACGGTTTCTATTCCATTACTGTCCCCCAAGGCACCCACACCGTCATAGTCACCGCCCCCTCTTACAGTCCAATCACCACCTCCCTGCAAATTACCAGCAACCTCGAATACAATTTCTTGATGGCTCCCGACGTGGAAGGCATGGGCGCCGTAACCATACGATCTAAACGCAATAGCAACGTCAAATCACTCGATATCTCCACCCAAAGCATCAACGGTCAAACCATTAAAAAAATTCCCGCCTTCCTCGGTGAGGCCGACGTGATCAAAAGCATACAACTACTGCCCGGCGTTACCACCGTTGGTGAAGGCGCCTCAGGCTTCAACGTGCGCGGCGGTAGCATCGATCAAAACCTTGTCCTCATGGATGAAGCCCCCGTCTTCAACTCCGCCCACCTATTCGGATTCTTCTCCATCTTCAATCCCGATGCCGTCAAAGATGTAGAATTGGTGAAAGGAGGCATACCCGCAAACTATGGTGGACGTTTGAGCTCAACCCTGGATGTGAAATCCAAAGACGGCAACAAACGCAGTTACCAAGCCAATGGCGGCGTGGGTAGCATCTTCTCACGACTTACCCTGGAAGGACCCCTCGCCAAACCCGAATCCAAAAACTTCCTCAAGCCAAGAAAAACCCCCGCAAAATCTAGTTTCATGGTGTCTGGCCGTAGATCCTACATCGACATTCTCGCCAAACCCTTCCTGCCAGAAAATTTGTCGGGCAGCCAATTCTACTTCTACGACCTTACCGCCAAAGCCAACTACAGCTACAAGCGCGACAATATCTTCATATCAACCTACATCGGCGATGACGTTTTCAAAGCCGCCGGTCTCTTCGGCGTGAAATGGGGCAACTCAACCGTCACCACTCGCTGGAACCACGTTTTTAACAAAAAACTGTTCTCCAACTTCACCTACTACTACAGCCGATACCGCTACAACCTCGAATTCATGAACCGCGATGTCACCTTTAACTGGAAAAGCAACATCGTGAATAACAGCGCCAAAGTCGATTTCAACTACTTCCTCAATCCCAAAAATACCTTGGCCTTTGGCGGCCAAGCAACTCATTACCGGTTCATCCCCGGTGAAGCCATCGCCACGTCTTCCACCCTCAACCTAAAGTTTGGTCTGCCCGATAGATATGCACTTGAAAACGCCATCTACGTTTCTGACGATTGGAACGCCAATGGCAAATTCTCCATTCGCGCAGGCATCCGCCTGAGTCAGTTCATGTATTTGGGTCCAGGTAAAGTCTATTTGTTCAACAGAGAACCTGGCAAACAAGGCATACTAGATAGTATGTATTCTACCAAAAAAGGAGAAGTTGTGGCCAATTACATCTACCCAGAACCCCGTTTGGGCTTCAAATATCAACTCAATGGCAGCAGCTCAATCAAAGGCGGATACAACCGCATGGTTCAAAATTTACACCTGATCTCAAACACCGCCGCATCTGTACCTTTCGATGTTTGGCAGCCAACCACCAACAACATCAAACCCGAAATTGCCGACCAAATCGCCTTGGGATATTTCAAAAATTTCAACGGAAAACACGAATTTGAAACAAGCATCGAAGGATATTACAAAACACTCCAAAACCAAGTCGATTACATTGATGGCGCAAGCCTACTTCTAAATGAGTTACTTGAGGCCGACCTGCTCACCGGAATCGGTCGCGCCTATGGTTTGGAAGCGTATATAAAAAAGTCTTCTGGCGACCTCACCGGCTGGATCAGCTATACCCTGTCGCGCTCAGAACGCAAAGTGGTGGGCATCAACAACGACGAATGGTATGCCAACCGCTTCGATCGCTTGCATAACCTCTACGTGGTATCCCAATACAAAATCAATGAAAAATGGGAATGTGCCGCCAACTTCGTTTACAGTACAGGTACCCCAGCCACCTTCTATACCGGACAGTATACCGTGCAAGGCTACGTTGTGCCAGATGCCGGATCCAATGCCCGCAACAACGTGCGCAATCCTGCCTATCATCGCCTCGACCTGAGCGTCACCTACCACAGAAAAAAATCGAAAAAGTTCGAGAGCAACTGGGTGTTCTCTTGCTACAACGTATACAATCGCCGCAACCCCTTTAGCATTTACTTCGCCACCAATTACAAAGGCCTAGGCCAAAACGAAGCCATCCGCTACAGCGTCATCGGCAGTGCCATTCCTTCCATCTCTTACAACTTTAAATTCTGAGGACATCATCCATGAAATCTTTCCGTTTTAACGCCCTCATCCATAGCGCCATCGCACTTACTAGCTTGCTGTTTGCCACCAGCTGCGAAGACGTCATCGAAGTAGAAGTCATCAACAAAAACCCGAAAATCGTGGTCGATGCCTTCGTCAACAACCAGCGCGATACCCAAACCATTAAACTCACCCGCTCTATCGGTTACTTCGATTCTACCGGCTCAGAACCCGCCATTACCAACGCCCAAGTGGCCATCGTAGACCAATCGGCGAGTTTGCCAAAATTGTTTGTGTTCCAACATACCAGCCAAGGAAAATACCAGTTTGTGCCCAATGCCAGTAGCGGTGATACCTTTGCCATCGGACATGATTACGCCCTGTTGGTAGTGGTTGGACAGGATACCTTGGTGAGTTTTTCAACCCTGAATCCCACCACCAACATCGATTCTCTGCGACTGGTAGATGTAGTAGGCAACGGCACGCCAATTAACACCACCGAATACTACGTAGAACTCATGGCCAAAGACCGCAAAGGACCCTGCGATTTCTATTGGATCAAAACCTTCCGCAACGATTCTTTCCTCAACAAAATTGATCAGTTGAACGTGTCGGCCGACATGGGAAATACCTCCAACGGACAAGATGGTGAACTCTTCATCTATCCCATCCGATACAATGGCGTCAACGACTTCTTCCGCTCATACAAAACCGGGGAAACCGTTCGCATCGAGATTCATTCAATCAATGCCGTGGCGTTTGCTTGGTTCAACTTGGTGATCAGCGAAAACCAAAATGGGGGATTGTTCGCCACACCACCGGCCAACATTTTCACCAACATCGTTTCATTGAACCCCAACAAAAAACCCGCATTGGGTGGATTTTTCTGCATGAGCGCCGTATCCTCGCTCTCCGTAAAAATTCCCTAACCGGGATTTTCTGATGGCCTAAGCCAACTCCTTCAGTCGATTCCGCAGAGCATCAAGCTCATCCCGCAAGCGCGCCGCCTCCATGAACTCCATGTCCCGCGCCGCCTTCAGCATGTCTTTTTCTGTCCGAACAATCATCTTCTCAATCCCCGCTTTGTCCATGTAAGCCACCACTGGATCGGCCGCCATGTTAATCCGAGAATCGGGCATCGAATACTGCGCCCCAGAACCCAATTCCGCATCGCCATACTTGGCATCGGCCACCGAAGTCTGCTTGAAAATTTCATCCGTGCTCTTCAACACCGTCTTGGGCACAATGCCATGCGCCTTGTTGTAAGCAATTTGCTTTTCTCTTCTGCGATCGGTCTCCTCGATGGTCTTTCGCATACTGTCCGTAATCTTGTCGGCATACATAATCACCAAACCACGGTCGTTTCGCGCCGCCCGGCCTATTGTCTGTACCAAGGCGGTCTGACTTCTTAAGAATCCCTCCTTGTCGGCATCCATGATCGCAACCAAACTCACCTCCGGCAAATCCAATCCCTCCCGCAACAAGTTCACGCCAATCAACACATCAATCACCCCCATCCGCAAATTCCGCAAAATTTCTACCCGGTCTAACGTCTTCACCTCGCTGTGGATATAGTCTACCTTCACCCCCAACCGCAACAAATATTTGGTCAACTCCTCCGCCATTCGCTTGGTCAACGTCGTCACCAATACCCGGTCTTTCATCTTGATGCGATTGTCGATCTCTTCAATCAAATCATCCACCTGATTGGCTAACGGACGGATCAATATCTGTGGATCCAACAACCCCGTAGGCCGGATCAACTGCTCAACCAATACCCCCTCGCTCTCCTCTATCTCAAACTGCGCAGGGGTCGCACTCACATACACCGCCTGATTTACCACTTCATAAAATTCCTCGAACTTCAATGGCCGATTGTCCATCGCTGCCGGTAAACGAAACCCAAAGTCCACCAAGTTCACTTTCCTGCTCCGGTCGCCCCCATACATCGCCCTGATCTGAGGCATCGATACATGACTCTCGTCTACCACCAACAAAAAATCCTTGGGAAAATAATCCAACAAACAGAAGGGTCTGTCGCCCGGACCTCTCCGATCAAAATACCGAGAGTAATTCTCAATGCCACTGCAATAGCCCAACTCCCGAATCATTTCCAAATCGAAATTCACCCGCTCCTCCAAACGCTTGGCCTCCAAAAAACGACCCTGCTCCCGGAAATACTCCATCTGCAAAACCAAATCGTCCTGAATCTGATAAATGATGTCCTTGAGTCGGTCGCGCGGACTCACATACAAATTCGCAGGGTATATCGCCACATCGTCGTGCGACTCAATTTTGCGGCCACTGCCGGGATCAAAACTGATGATTTCTTCAATCTCATCGCCAAAAAACGACACGCGATAAGCAAAATCATTGTAGGCCAAATGCACATCCACGGTATCGCCCTTCACCCGAAAGGTGCCCCGGTTGAAATCGGCGGTGGTTCGACTGTACAAACTCTCCACCAGCTTGAACAAGAGGGTGTTACGCGTAATCACCTGGCCCTTGCTGATGCGGATGATGGTATCCTCAAAATCCGATGGGTTGCCTGCACCGTAAATACAACTTACACTGGCTACAACTATGATATCGCGCCTGCCGCTCAACAAACTCGATACTGTCTTCAACCGCAACTTCTCAATTTCGTCGTTGATATTGAGGTCCTTCTCAATGAACGTATTCGTGGTAGGGATATAGGCCTCCGGCTGGTAGTAGTCGTAATAACTCACAAAATACTCCACCGCATTGTTGGGGAAAAACTGCTTAAACTCCCCGTACAACTGCGATACCAAGGTCTTGTTGTGACTCAGCACCAAGGTAGGTCGCTGCGTTTGGGCGATGACATTCGCCATGGTAAAGGTCTTTCCCGAACCCGTTACCCCCAACAAAGTCTGGGCTTTAACCCCCGATTCTACACCCTCCACCAACTGTTTGATGGCCTGTGGCTGGTCGCCGGTGGGCTGAAATGGCGATATAAGTTCAAAGGCTGACACGAACAGACAAAGTTAGCACAGACAAGGCATCAAAAGCCAATACCCAGATGATATAGTGCCAATTCAATTTTCCCTATCTTTGCAGCTGCATGCAAGAGGTAGCAAAACAACCCGCAGAAATGAGCAAAGAGGCGTTTGTACAAGAAGTTCTGAACGATTATCGCATCGCTTTTGAGAGTCGTCAAGCCAGCTTGATCGGTAGAAAAGAAGTACTTACAGGCAAGGCAAAATTTGGCATCTTTGGCGACGGTAAAGAAATCGCCCAAATTGCCATGGCCAAAGTATTTCAGCCCGGCGATTGGCGCAGTGGCTACTACCGCGACCAGACCTTCATGTTTGCGAAAGGCATCAGCAGTGTTCATGCCTTTTTTGCCCAATTGTATGCCATCCCCGATACGGAAAAAGAGCCCGCCTCCGGCGGGCGATCCATGAACGGTCACTTCGCCACCCGCCTGCTCGATGATCAAGGCAACTGGCTGCCCCAAAGCGATCGGTTCAATAGCAGTGCGGATATTTCGCCTACGGCCGGACAAATGCCCAGATTGCTCGGACTTGCCGTTGCGTCTAAATTGTACCGCGAAAATGCCGACCTCCACGGGTTCACACAATTCTCCAACAAAGGAAACGAAATTGCCTTCGGAACCATCGGAAATGCCTCGTCCTCAGAAGGTATTTTCTGGGAAGTCATGAACGCCGCCTGCGTCATGCAAGTGCCCCTGCTCATGAGTCTCTGGGATGATGGCTACGGAATCTCCGTGCCCGCCAAATACCAAACCGCCAAAGAAAATATCGCCGCACTCATGCGTGGCTTCCAAAGCAATGAAGAAGGTCAAGGCCTTGAATTGCTAACAGCCCGCGGTTGGAATTACCCCGAACTGTGTAAAGTGTACAAGCAAGCGGCCGACATCTGCCGTGAAAAACATACCCCCGTGCTCGTGCACGTCACCGAAGTCACCCAGCCACAAGGACACTCAACCTCCGGTAGCCACGAACGCTACAAGAGCAAAGAACGTCTGGAATGGGAAACCGAATTCGATGGCATCGCGCAAATGCGACAGTGGATCATCAGCCAAAACATCGCCGATGAAACCACCCTTGCCACCTTGGAAGCTCAAGCATCGCAAGCCGTAAAAGACGCCCAAAAACAAGCGTGGAACGATTACTTGCAGCCCATCAAAACAGAAGTTACCGAGTTAATTCAACTGCTTAATCAACTGTCGAACAGCGGATTATCCCCCGAATTGGCCCACATCGCCCAGTCCCTGAGCGAGGCAAAAGACCCCATCCGCAGGGATATGGGTACCGCCATCCACAAAGCCCTCCGATTAACCGTTAACGCGAGCGCTTCTGCACGCAAACCCCTGCTCGATTACCTCGATAAATTCAATGCCATCAACGCAGAACGCTACAGCAGTCATGTCTACAGCCAAAGCGCTGCCTCTGTGTTTAACGTACCCGAAGTGCCCGCCCAATTCACCGATGAGGTGGTAGACGGTTACCAAGTGGTGCGCGCCTGCTTCGATGCCAATCTGGAACGCGACCCCCGCGTTTTTGCCTTCGGTGAAGATGTCGGAAAAATTGGCGACGTAAACCAAGGCTTCTCGGGCATGCAAGAAAAATATGGGGAATTGCGCGTGACCGACAAAGGAATTCGCGAATGGAGTATCATCGGTGAAGGCATCGGCGCAGCCATGCGCGGCCTCCGCCCAATCGCCGAAATCCAATATCTCGACTATTTACTCTACGCCCTCGAACCCATGAGCGATGACATCGCCACCATGCAGTATCGGACCAAGGGTGGACAAAAAACGCCCATCATCATTCGTACCCGCGGACATCGCTTGGAAGGCATTTGGCACTCCGGAAGTCCCATGGGCATGATCATCCACGCGGTTCGTGGTATGCACGTGTGTGTTCCCCGCAACATGACCCAAGCCGCAGGAATGTACAACACCCTGCTGCGCTCCGATGAACCCGCTCTGGTCGTGGAGTGCTTGAACGGTTACCGCATCAAAGAGAAATTGCCCGCCAACATCGGCGAATTCACCGTGCCCTTTGGCAAACCCGACGTGCTCAGATTTGGTGAAGATATCACCCTGGTAACCTACGGTTCTTGCTGCAGAATTGCCCAAGAAGCCTGCGATTTACTGGCCGATCACGGCATTCGTGTGGAATTGATCGATGTACAAACCTTGCTGCCTTTCGATATCCATCACAGCATCGTGGAAAGCCTGAAATCAACCAACCGCATCGTGTTCCTCGATGAAGATGTTCCCGGTGGAGCCACCTCTTTCATGATGCAACAAGTACTGGAAGAACAAGGCGGCTACCAATACCTCGATGCCAAACCTGTAACCATCACCTCGCGCGAACACAGACCCGCCTATGGCAGCGATGGCGACTACTTCAGCAAACCCTCCGTGGATACCGTTTTCAGCACCCTCTACCAGATGATGCACGAAAGCAACCCCACCAAATGGCCCAGTTTGTTGTAAAAACATCAATTTTCTTGGTGTAAATAACGCACTCACCGCCCGAGTGTTGCTGAGTTCATTCCTTTTTGCCGAAATTCGCGGTGCTGTGAATCAACCTTCTCCAAATCTTTTCAGACTTTCAGGTCTTGAACCCTTTACCCTCACCCGGGAAACCAATTTTGTCAATATCGGTGAGCGTACCAACGTAACCGGTAGCCGTCAGTTTGCCAAAATGATCCTAGCCGGCGATTACAACCGGGGGTTGGATGTGGCCCGACAGCAAGTGGAGAACGGTGCACAAGTCATCGACGTGAACATGGACGAAGGCATGCTCGATGGAAAAGAAGCCATGGTCACCTTCCTGAATTTGATCGCCGCTGAACCCGATATCTCTCGCGTTCCCATCATGATTGATTCCAGCAAATGGGAAGTCATTGAAGCCGGCCTCAAATGCCTACAAGGCAAAGGCATCGTAAACTCCATCTCGCTCAAAGACGGTGAAGCCGCCTTCATTCAAAAAGCCAAACTCGTGCACCGGTACGGAGCCGCAGTGGTTGTGATGGCCTTCGATGAAACTGGACAAGCCGATAGCTTCGAACGCAAAATTGCCGTTTGTGAACGCAGCTATAACCTGTTAAAATCGATTGGATTTCCAGTCAACGACATCATCTTCGACCCAAACATCCTCACCGTAGCCACCGGCATCGATGAGCACAACAATTACGCCGTTGACTTCATCGAAGCCACCCGTTGGATCAAACAAAACCTCACAGGAGCCAAAGTGTCTGGTGGTGTTTCCAACATCAGTTTCTCGTTTCGCGGTAACGATCGGGTGCGTGAAGCCATGCACTCCGCCTTCCTGTATCATGCCATTGGCGCCGGACTCGACATGGGTATCGTGAATGCCGGCATGGTCGAAGTATACGATGAAATTCCCAAAGACCTCCTTACCTACGTGGAAGATGTGCTGCTCAACCGACGCAGTGATGCCACCGAGCGATTGGTGCAATTTGCCGACCAATTCAAAGGCAAAAAAGAAGAGAAAGCAGAAGAAACCCAAGCCTGGAGACTGGGCAGCGTAGAAGAGCGACTGAGCCACAGCTTGGTCAAAGGTATCACCGAATTCATCGATGCAGACACCGAAGAGGCCTTCCAAAAATATAACGACGCCCTGCGGGTGATCGAAGGTCCACTCATGGACGGGATGAACCACGTGGGCGATCTCTTTGGTGCCGGTAAAATGTTCCTACCACAAGTGGTCAAGAGCGCCCGTGTCATGAAAAAATCCGTGGCCTACCTTCAGCCCTATCTCGAAGCCCAAAAAGCCCTAAACCCCAATGCCAAGCCCCAAGGAAAAATCTTGATGGCCACGGTGAAAGGCGACGTGCACGACATCGGCAAAAACATCGTTGGCGTTGTGCTGGCCTGTAACAACTACGAAATAAAAGACATCGGGGTGATGGTTCCCGCCGACAAAATCCTCGATGAAGCCCAATCTTGGGGCGCCGATATCATCGGTCTGTCGGGCCTGATTACCCCCAGCCTCGACGAAATGGTGCATGTAGCCAAAGAAATGAAACGTCGCGGCATGAATACCCCCCTGCTGATTGGCGGCGCCACAACTTCACGCATACACACCGCGGTGAAAATCGCCCCGGAATATGACCACCCCATTGTGCATGTGCTCGACGCTTCTCGCTCCGTGCCCGTGGCTGGCAGCCTGCTCGGTGAAGAGACCAAAGATGCCTTCGCACAGAAAATCCAAGAAGAATATACCGCATTGGCCGAAAATCATGCGAAAAGACAGTCTACCAAAGACCTAATTTCGATCGAAGAGGCCATCGCCAACCGCTGGAAGCACGACGGTCAAATAATCACACCCAAAACCACCGGCATTCACCCCGTGGAAATGCCCTTGTCTGATTTGGTGGATACCATCGATTGGACGCCCTTCTTCCAAACTTGGGAGCTGGCCGGTCAGTATCCCGCCATTTTAGAAGATCCCATCGTGGGCGCCGAAGCAACAAAACTGTTCGATGACGCCAAGGCCATGCTACGCGATTTGGTCAACAATCAATCCCTGCAAGCCAAAGGCGTTTGGTACATTTTACCCGCCAAAAAATTCGGTGAAGATGTAGCCGTATACCCCAATACCGAGGCCGCGGCCCAGGATCAAACGGGCACCAAGGCCCTGCATACCTTCCATTTCTTGCGCCAACAACGTAAGATGGCGGGTGGAGTTCCCAACTTGTCGCTCTGCGATTTCATTGCCGATGACCAAGTGGATTACTTTGGTGGATTTGCGGTTACAACAGGCCTAGGTCTAGAGCCCATTGTGGCGGGATTTGAGGCACAGCACGACGATTATCAATCGATCATGGCCAAAGCCTTGGCCGATCGATTGGCCGAAAGTTTTGCGGAGAAACTGCACCAGATGGTGAGAACCGAATACTGGGGCTATGCCCACGAAACCGAACTGAGCAATGAAGACCTGATTCGTGAGAAGTACCAGGGCATCCGGCCTGCGCCCGGCTACCCAGCCTGCCCAGACCACACAGAAAAATCTACCCTGTTCAACCTACTCAATGCCCCCGAATCTGCCCACATTACCCTCACAGAATCCATGGCCATGCTGCCCGCTGCCTCCGTCAGCGGCTGGTACTTCGCCCACCCACAAAGCAAATATTTTGGACTGGGTAAAATCAACCGCGACCAAGTAGCCCACTACGCAGAAAGAAAAGGGATGGACCTAGAAACAGCAGAGCGTTGGCTCAGTCCTGTGTTGGCCTATTAATCAATCGTTGCACCGCGGACCATCCGCCTGGCGCAACACCCAATCATTACTTTTTAAACGGGTTGCTGTAAGCCGGATTTGTCAAGAAAGCAGAGTCCGTCATCGTCATCAAGAACGCCTTCAAACTGGCCTTCTGCTGAGCGCTGAGCTTCAATTGCCTGTTGCCATGCGCCGCCATCATCGGACTGATGGTAGGAGATAGGTAATTCACGTTGTCGCTGTAATGATCAATCACCTCATCCAACGTGGCAAATCGACCGTCGTGCATATACGGACCTGTAACCGCGATGTTTAACAAACTGGGGGTTTTGAACAATCCTCGATCCGCCGGATTGCCCGTGATCGCCCCATACCCCTTGTCGGCAAAATTGCCATCCAACCCATTGTTGGCAATACCACCCATGTCGGGGTTGTTCTGCTGAGCCAACGCACCGCCGTGACAGTGAAAACAGTCTGTGCCAGTAGTTAAACCAGTGACCACATCAAAATCCACCAAACCATTAAACAACAAGGCCCCTCGCTTCTCATCATCCGACAACATACTAAACTTGCCAGGGAAAAATCCATTAAACCGACTGTCCTTGCTCACAAGCGTTAACAAGAATTGCTCCAACGCTTTAGACATATCAAAAACGTTGGGCTTGCTGCCAAAGGCTTTGTCGAAATACTCGATATAACGATCCGTTCTAGCCAACCGCTTGGCCAACAATGGCAAAGTCATCGCCATTTCGTTGTGCGCTTGGATGGGCTCAAAAACCTGCTCACGCAAGGTATTTTGTCGCGCATCCCAGAAAAATTTGCGGCTATAGGCCAGGTTGTATAAAGAACTTGAGTTGCGGCCTGTCTGCAAACCGAAAATCCCTGAACTATACTTTTTGGGCTCAGCAAACGCATATTCCTGCTTGTGACAACTGCCACAAGAAATGCTGCTGTCAAACGACAAAATGGGGTCGTAAAACAACATCCGCCCCAAATAAATTCCTTCTTGGGTAAATGGATTGTCGGACGGAAGCACAGGCATCCCGAACTTCCCCACCGGAAAAATCGTCGTTGGATCTACAGGTGTAGGTTTATACACCGATGGCGTTTTGTGCAATGGGTCTTCAGGATCTTTCTTACAAGAAGTGAATCCCAGAACCAACAATCCCAACAATAACCAACCCTGTTTCATCGCCAAAATATTTAAGGTGCAGGAATCTCAAAAGCCGAAT
>JBJTNN010000096.1:0-4956 GCA_046074125.1 Bacteroidota bacterium | reverse complement strand
CAAACCACCAACGCCTCCAAACAAAGCGAACTCAGCAAACGCCTCGAAGGCAGCGGCTTGAAAGAAATTACCACCCCGCCCATCAAACTGACAAAACCCCATGAGCAAGACTAAAGTCAACTCCCGAAAAGTCATTTTGGTTAGGGCCTACATCGTTTTTGCCCTGCTGTTTGTCTTTGCCGTTTCTATATTTATCACCGCGGTAAAATTGCAATTGGGCACCGACGACAAATTCCGGGAAGAATTGAGTGCCAAAAACACCCGCGTTGTTGAAATTGAAGCGTTGCGGGGCAACATTTACGCCGACGACGGCAGCCTACTCGCCACATCCGTACCCAAATACGATGTCATTTTCGACCTACGGGCCGATGGACTTACCACCAAAGTATTCATGGGCAAAATCGACAGCTTTAGCCTCATGATGTCGCAGATGTTCCCAGAACGCAACGCCAGCGGCTGGAAAGAACATTTGTTGAAGCACCGCGAAAAACGCACCCGTTACCTAAAAATCGCCAAAGACATCGGCTTTGAACAAGTGAAAGCCATCAAAACTTGGCCCATCGCCCGACTTGGAAAATTCAAAGGGGGCATCTGGTACGAAGAAAAAGGCAAACGCATGTACTTCATGGGTGAACTGGCCAAACGAACCATCGGATACATCAAAGACAAAACCGCGGTGGGACTGGAAGGCGCGTTCGACACCCTGCTACGCGGCAAAAACGGCAGCCAAATGCAACAACGCATGAGCGGCCAAACCTGGAGACCCATTCAAGTGGGAAACAACCGAGGTGCCGTGAACGGAAAAGACATCGTCACCACACTGGATGTGCGCATTCAAGACATTGCACAATATGCATTGCAAAAAGGACTGGAAGCCGAATCAGCCGACCACGGCTGCGTGATTGTCATGGAGAGCAAAACGGGCGCCATCAAAGCCATGTCGAACCTTAAACGCGGTGAAGACGGACAGTATTACGAAGCGCAAAACTACGCCGTGAGTGAATTCACCGAACCGGGATCCACATTCAAACTGTTGTCGGCCATCGCCCTGCTGGAAGACGGCAAAATTAGCACCACCGATACCGTTGACAATTCTTGGGGCAAGTGGAAATGGTATGACATGGAACTGGAAGACGCGGTAAAACCCAAAAAGCGCTATTACACGTTGAGTGAATGTTTGCAATACTCTTCCAATGTTGGCACCAGCAAATTTGTGATGCAACATTACAAGAAAGACCCAAAGAAATTTACCCAGCACGCCTTGGACCTCGGGTTGCATACCAAGCCCAAATTCGACATCCCGTCGAGCAGCGGCCCAAGCATCGCCACCCCGGATCAATCAGGATGGTCGGGCACCAGTTTGCCTTCATTGAGCATCGGCTACAGCAGCAAAATATCACCAATGCAAACGTTGATGTTGTACAACACCATCGCCAATCAGGGCAAAATGATGCAACCCTACATGGTGAAAGAAATTAGGCACGAAGGACAAACCCTGTCGAAAATCGAACCGCAAGTCATCAACGAAAAAGCCGTAAGTCCCAAAACCGCCGCCACCCTCACCCAAATGCTGGTGCAAGTGGTAGACAATGGTACGGCCAATGGCATCAAGACCGACAATTACAAGATTGCGGGAAAAACCGGTACCGCTTGGCTTTCACAGGGCAAATCGGGGTACAACCAAGAGAACAACCGACAATTCCAAGCCTCATTTGCTGGATTCTTCCCCGCCAACAACCCCCAATACACCATAGTGGTAGTGGTCAACAACCCCAAAAGCGGTCGTTATTCGGGCTCGCAGATTGCGGCACCTATCTTCAAAAACATCAGCGACCGCATTTACAGCACGCACATCAAGGTTCAGCCAACGCTACAAACAGCCAGCTTGCCCCAAGTTCCGGGCATTCTGAAAGGCGACGCCGCCAAAACCAAATGGGTACTCAACGAAATCGGCATTAGTTCACAGTTGCTGCAAGACAGTCAAACCAAGAATGAGCAAGTCCTGTTCCCCGGCCAATACATCGACCCCAGCAAAGAGGCACATTCGGTTAAACTAAAACCGGTCAAAATCAAAGAAAACACCCTCCCCGATTTGCGTGGCATGGGATTGCGCGACGCGCTCAAACTTCTGAGCGACCTTGGATTAAAAGCCAGCTACAGCGGATATGGCCGAGTGAGCGATCAAGCCCCAGCACCCAACACCAAAATCGGCGCCAACAATGAAGTCGTTCTCATCCTCAAACCCTACTAAGCCATGAAATCGCTCCAACAACTCGTCTCTACCCTTGAATCGGCCACGCTGTTCGGCGCTGCTGATGCACAGGTTGGCGGACTTCAGATCGATAGCAGAATGGTGCAGGCCGGCGACCTCTATGCCGCGATGAAAGGCACTACCGTTGACGGTCATAATTTCATCGATGCCTGTATTGAAGCGGGTGCATCGGTGATTTTGTGCGAAGAGTTGCCAAAGCAGTTGAATGAAGCGGTTTGCTATGTCCACGTGGAGAATACGGCGAAAGCCTTGGGCGAAATTTGCTTGAATTTTTACGATAGAAAAGCGGAAAACATCACCATTGTTGGCACGACTGGCACCAACGGAAAAACCAGTGTAAGCACTTTGCTGTTCGATTTATTCATCTTGCGGGGGCATTTGTGCGGATTGATTTCCACAGTAGAAAACCGGATTGGCAAGCAAATCATCCCCAGCACCCACACCACACCCAACATTGTGGCGCTCCACGGATTGCTGGCCCAAATGGCCGATGCCGGTTGTGACTACTGCTTCATGGAGGTAAGTTCTCATGCGGTAGACCAGCGCAGAATTGCCGGAGTTCCTTTCGCTGCCGGGGTATTTACGAATATCACCCACGACCATCTCGACTACCACAAAACGTTCGACAATTATATCAAAGCGAAAAAGCAATTTTTCGATGAGTTGCCCTCATCGGCGGTGGCGGTCACCAACAAAGACGACCGCAATGGCATGGTGATGTTGCAAAACACCAAAGCCATGCGCTACACCTACGCGATGAAGCAACCGGCCGATTTCACCGTAAGGGTTTCAGAGCACGATTTCACCGGAATGCAGCTGCAATTGAACCAAACTGAGTTTTGGACGCCCTTGATTGGTGGTTTTAATGCTTACAATTTGTGCGCAGTATATGCCACGGCCTTTTTGCTCACCGAAGGCGATGCCGAACTACCCATTCAAATGAGTGCATTAGGCAAAGTAAACGGACGCTTCGAGGTACTGCGTGGACCCAACAGAATCACCGCCATCGTGGATTATGCCCACACCCCGGATGCACTAAAAAACGTGTTGCACACCATCAACGACATCCGCAAAAACAGTGTGAACTTAATCACCGTGGTTGGTTGTGGCGGAAATCGAGACCAAGCCAAACGACCCGAAATGGCCAAATTGGCGGCGGAAATGAGCAACAAGGCCTTGTTGACCTCAGACAACCCCCGCTTTGAAGATCCTCAAGAAATCCTGAACCAAATGGAGGCGGGAGTAGACCCGCAGAACTACAAACGGATTGTCAAAATAGTGGACCGCAAGGAAGCCATCAAAACCGCGGTGCTCATGGCACAGCCCGGCGATATCATCCTCGTGGCCGGGAAAGGACATGAAACCTACCAAGACATCCAGGGGGTGAAGCATCCTTTCGACGATAAAATCATTTTAAGCGAAACTTTTAAACTCATCGAATAAAACCAAAGCCATGTTATACTATTTGTTTGAACACCTCGACAAAATGGGCTTCGCCGGTGCCGGCGTGTTCAAGTACATTTCATTCCGGGCCTCATTGGCAGGTATCCTGAGCTTGCTGTTGGCGCTGATTGCCGGCAAAAGCATCATCGGATGGTTACAACGCCAGCAAATTGGCGAAACCATCCGCGAATTGGGTCTGGAAGGCCAAATGCAAAAGAAAGGCACTCCCACGATGGGCGGTATCATCATCATTTTAAGCATTATTGTCCCCACGCTATTGTTGGCCCGGCTCGACAACATCTATGTGATTGTGATGATGATTAGCACCATTTGGATGGGCGTTATCGGCGGGATTGACGATTACATCAAGGTGTTCAAAAAAGATAAGGAAGGCATGAAAGCCACCACCAAGTTGATTGGACAGCTGATGTTGGGCGCGCTCATTGCGATCACCATCGATCATACGCACAGCAGCAACAATTTGGAGTTGACCACCAACCTACCCATCACCAAAAACATCTTGAATTACTCTGACCTGATCCCTGGGGCTCACAACGCATGGATCATCTATGTCCCGATCATCATTTTCATTGTCATGGCCGTTACCAATGCGGTAAACCTCACAGACGGTATCGATGGTTTGGCAGCGGGCACTACCGCCATTGTGGGTGTGGGTTTGGGCATTTTGGCCTATGCAGCGGGCAACATCAAAGTAGCCGATTATTTGAACATCATTTACGTCCCAAATTCTGGGGAAGTGGTTATTTTCTTGGCCGCAGTCATTGGGGCTTGCTTGGGCTTTTTGTGGTACAACGGCTATCCAGCGCAAGTATTCATGGGCGATACCGGTTCGATGGCCCTGGGTGGCGCGGTAGCAGCCGTAGCCATCATCATCAAAATGGAATTGTTGCTCCCCATATTGTGCGGGGTATTCTTGGCGGAAAGCGGGTCTGTGATCTTACAGGTAAGCTATTTCAAATACACCAAAAAACGCTTTGGCGAAGGCAGAAGAATTTTCTTGATGTCGCCCCTGCACCACCATTTTCAGAAAAAGAACCTGCCAGAAAGCAAGATTACCCTGCGTTTCTGGTTGATCACCATTGTCTTGGTTTTGGCTACGTTGGCATTGATTAAACTGCGTTGAGAAAGCGATTGGTCATATTGGGAGCAGGCGAAAGCGGTACGGGTGCCGCAGTTTTGGGCGCAGCCCAAAACTGGGATGTATTTGTATCCGACAAAGG
>JBJTNN010000095.1:0-3484 GCA_046074125.1 Bacteroidota bacterium | reverse complement strand
GAGCAGGTGTTCTACTTCTGTCAGAATTTCACTGGGCGATATTTGGGCCAGGCCATTGCTACTACTGGGCTTCAGCGAAACGCAGAGCAGGTGTTTCCCTTTGGGGGCATAACCCGATTGCACAGCCGATGGAATGGCGATGAGGTTAACATTTCCGTGGTTTGTGGCATTCAGTCCAATGAATTTACCCAACCCAAGATGCGAATCCACTGCAAAATATTGTGCTTGGGTCGCAAAATGCTGTTTGGGTGTATGTCCTTCTGCATGGGAATCGGGGGATGCATTGAGGTGCAAGTTGTTGGGATTGAGGCTGGCCACAATGCGGTTGGGCAGGGTTTGGATTCCGCCGGGAAGCAGGCAAGCGCTCCCTTTTGCTAGTGCCCAAAACACAAATTGGAACATGCTGTGCGGGGTATTGAGGGCTTCTTCGAGAAAGATGCCGGTAAAGAAGGGTTTGAAAAACGATTCAATAAAGGATTGAGAAAACCCACGCGATTGCAGGTATTGAAGGGTGGTTATTGGGTTGCCGCGAAAGAAAGTTTGAGGTGATTGATTGATCAGGGAATTACGCAATTTCACCACTTGGTATACGTCTGTGAGTGTGATGCCAGGGTGGCCGAGCGCAGCGAGGCCTCTTGGAAACTCCCGCAAGGGATCGGCCAGCAGGGTTTTTCTTCCGTTCGATAGCAACCAAGCGCCCGAGCCGAAGGCGAGGGCGTCATTCAAATAGCCCCGCTTGTGGTAAATTGCAAGGGCAGGATACGCCGACTGAATCACCTGAAAACCATGATCTAAAGCAAACCCATCTTGTTGGGTGGTTCGCAGTTTACCGCCCCAATGCGCTTGGGTTTCGTATAGTTGATAAGTTTGTTTTTGTTCCTCTAGCAATAGGGCTGCGGTTAATCCGGCAATCCCTCCGCCATAGATTTGTACATCAGGCATCGTATACCCAACAACAATCGAATCTTAATTTGGTGTGGCTGGAGATGCATTTTCTCCTGCTGGACGGCGACGGCGTGGTCTTTCATCTGCGGGTCTACCCTCTCCTGCGGCGGCGTCATTCGGACCTTTTTTCTTTTTACGCATAGACCGAGCCTTGGCAATTAACTCTTTTTTCACTTCGCGTTCAATTTTTGGCAATTGCACCGCACGCTGCATCCCAATCACCGGCTTTAATTTAACGGTGTAGGTTTCCATGAGTTGAACTTCCAACTTACGCAAGGCAATGGCGTCTTTGAAATACAATTCTGCCTCCGCATCGGTGAGTTCGGCTGGACGTTTACCCTCCCATTTGCTTCTAAAAGCACGTTTGGCATCGCGTAATTTCAACTGATACTCGTCGTAAATGACAAAGAATTTGGTCTTCTCTGATTCCGTGAGCGACAACCGTTCAACAAACAAGCCTTCGCGAAACTTGCGCAGTTCCTCCACTTTGGCGGCACGCAAACTATCTTTTCGCACTTCATTCTGCCCTTTTGCGGAAACGGCAAAAAGCATCAAAAAGCAAATGGAAACTATTTTTATCAATCTCATAGTGATTCGAAATCTAATTCTTCAAACAATTCATCCTCCATGTCGAAGGTAGCCAATCCATTGTCTTCCAAGTCTTGAAGGGCGCGCTTGGTTCTGGCAGGCATTTCTTCCGCGTCCGTGATCGTGTAAACATTGGGTTCTTTGTACTTGGGCATTTCCTCCATGATCAACGGCTCTACCAATTGCAGTCCGTCTGGGATGGTATCCGTGGGCGTTTGCTCATCGAGCGGCGCTTCTGGAACGGTTGCTTCTTCTTGCTGCAACGCCACTTGTTCCGTGTCAACCTTTGGCGGTTGAATGGCCGTCCAAATGAAATACGCAGCCACAATGGCGGCCAAGGCAGCAGCTACTCCCAACCAACCTGGCGTGGCAGATTCATGCTGTCTACCAGCAATGGGTGCAAAAGCTGTGGCGGGCGCTTCCAATGAAATGGGCTTTTCCTCAGCAATTCTGGGCGATGGACTTTCTACTTGTCTGGCAGGATTCACAAATACCGGTTCCTCAACTTCTTCAGAAACCAGCGGTTCCACCGAGGTAGATGTCGGTTGCACACTCGCCGAAATGTAGGATTCAAGTTCATCCAACCCCACCGACTCAGGAACTTCATGCACAATCACCGAAGACTCAACCGTTGATACTTCCGCCGGTATTTCCGCGGGTATTTCCGCAAGTATTTCCAATTCAGATGCAGGCGTTTCAATTTGGGTCAGCTCCGTTGCTGGGGTTTCAACCGTTGTTATTGGTTGATCCAGATTCACTGCCTCCAACACCGTTTCTTCTGCTATTTCCGGGGTGATGTTCTCTGCGATATTCTCTTGACTCAACGATGGCGCTTCCGCATCATTGGATTCTGTATTGCTCAACAAATCTCCGTATGAAACCACTTTGATTTGATCGCCGTTTCCACTCACCTCCTCGGAGATGGCACCAAAGTTCACCCATTCCGGATTTTCGTTGGTGGTGAATGTAAGCGGAGGAATTACCACACTACCCACGGCTTCAACTTCTTTGTTGATACCCTGACTCTTAGCAGTGATGGGATCTTGTTTTCTCGCCCGTTTTTGTACGCCCAACGTATCCAACGGTGTAACCGCCGCTGCAATGGTTACAGGGGTTTCTACCGTTTCAGCTGACTGATTTTCCAACAATTCTTTTTGGATTCCCAAGCGCTGAAGCAATCGTGATTCAGTATCCTTAAAATAGGAATCCGGTGCAGAAAAAGCAGGTCCAATTTTCTCGTTTTCTAAATCCATGTTGTGCGACTATTGTTATAGATGGGTTGAATGGCCAAAGGTTTAACGAAGTACGTTTAAATAAATCTCTAATTTTTTCACCGCGTGGTGATAGGATGCTTTCAACGCCCCCTCAGAGGTTGAGGTAAGCAGGGCAATATCGGCATAGGAGAGACCTTCGAAATACCGCAAGGTAAATACCAGTTTCTGCTTAAATGGCAGAAAACACAGCGCTTTTTGCAGTTTCAATGCAATGTCATCGCCCGACAAATACAAATCCTCAGAGATCATTTCCGCCATTTCGGGTTGGGCTTCATCGAAGTCGATGCTCGGCTTACGCTTTCTGATCAAATTGATTGATTCGTTGGTAGCAATCCGATACACCCACGTTTTAAGCTGACTTTCGCCTTTGAACTGTTGGGCGTTTTGCCATATTTTGATGAAAGCATTTTGTACCGCATCATCGGCATCATCGTGACTCACCAACAAATTCCGACAATGATAATACACCAATTTTTGATAGCGGCTAACCAACTCAACGAACAAGGCCGACGTCATACCATCGCGCAACAATTCAGCCGTGAGCTCATCTTCTGTGCAGTTCGACAGTCGCTGTGCGTTAGACATACTTGAAGGTTTGGTTGATTCGTGACTCATTCGTAATAGTGGCAATAATCAAAATGCGAAATAGTAACAATTCCATGACTAAGACACAATGG
>JBJTNN010000094.1:0-4207 GCA_046074125.1 Bacteroidota bacterium | reverse complement strand
CTCAGCCATTGTGCAGGCAAGTTTTGGTCAACGGCTGGGGGCGATGGGTGGTGGAGTAGGAAGGGTTTTGTGGGGGCGATGAACTGAAAGGGTTTGTCGACGTCGGCGTAGATGGGGTCGCGCAGGGGTAGGTTGACATGCACGGGGCCAGGCACGGGGTAAAGGGTTTGTGCGATGGCTTGCTGTACGGTGGTTTGTAGCGATAAAAGGGCCGAGGGCAGGTCTTGGGTTTCGGCGATGACGGGCAGGGTGAAATTGCCTTGGGTATGGGGATGGAAAAGGTTGTCTTGGTGGATGGTTTGTCCGTCCCACTGGTCAATCAGTTCTGGCGGTCTGTCGGCGGTGATGAGCAGCAGCGGGATGCGTTGGTAAAAGGCTTCAAAGACAGCGGGGTATAGGTTGGCGGCGGCTGTACCGGAGGTACAGATTACCCCTACGGGGTATCGCGTGCCCTGGGCTGCGCCCAGGGCCGCGAACGCCGCCACCCGCTCATCGGGAAAACTGTGCAAATCAAATCCCCCGTGTTTCACCATGGATGCCACCAGCGGCGCATTGCGCGAACCCGGACTGACCATCCACCGCGTGACACCCGCATCCGCCAACAAACAAACCAAAAAATCCAACTGAATTTTGTTGCTGGCCTGTTCAGGGAAAGGAATGGGGAAGTCTGCCTGGCTCATGGTAGGTATCAAATAAACAACGGACCGTATGTTTTGTCTTTGCGAAACACTTAAGATTGGAAGAAAGGATTGTTGGCTTTTTCGAAACCCACAGTGGTGCTGGGCCCATGACCGCTGTGCAACACAAAGTGATCAGGCAAACTGAAAATTTGCGCCTCAATGTTGCTGAGCAACTGCTCGTGGTTACCACCGGGCAAATCGGTTCTGCCAATGCTCCCCCGAAACACCGTATCACCCACGATGGCTTGTGCACCTTCCTCATCGATAAAAATCACATGTCCGGGCGCATGTCCCGGCACAAAACGCACCTGCAACTGAGATTTACCCACCGTGATGGTATCGCCATGGGCTAAGTCCGCCGTAGGCAACGGCGATGGCGTATACTTCAAATTCCACAAGGCGGCCATGGTTTCGGAACGGTCGATCATCACCACATCCGCTGGATGCAAATAATAGGGCAAATCGTAGACTTGCTTCACCCACCAATTGCCGAAAATATGGTCGATATGGGCGTGTGTACCCAACAAATGCGTGGGTTTTAGGTGGTTTGATTCGATGAAGTCTTGCAACTGCTTGTGCTCTGAAGAGTTGTACATGCCGGCATCCACAATGGCGCAGGCCAACGTTTGTTCGCACCAGATCAAATACGTGTTTTCTTGGAGGGGGTTGAAGCAAAACGACTGCAATCTCATGATGCAAAGGTAGGGTTGTTTGGGTGGATGATTTATGATTAGGTTTGTAGCTGTTATGATGAAAAAAATTGGATTGGGTTTGTTGCTCGTGCTGTTGGTTCTGCTGGCATTGGTGGCTTGGAATGGGGCGTTTGCTTCAGTGAACATCAAAGAGGGTACCGAGGGCGGTTACCGCATCGCTGGGTATTATCACCGCGGGGCCTATAAAAACATCGGAACCACCTTTGGGAAGGTGTCGGCGCTCACAGAAAAAGCGTTTGGCAAGCCAGCAAAGGCGGGGGAGGATTTTGTGTTTGCGGGGGGTGAGGTGTTGGGGTTGTATTTCGACGATCCGAAAACGGTGGCGGAGGATTCATTGCGCAGTTTTGCGTCGGTGGTGGTGCCTACTGTAGCCGATAGTTTGGCATTGGTCAAGGCAGATCCATCGGTTGTGTTTTTGAATATCCCCAAGGGTGATGCCTACTATTGCGATTTGAAAACCACGGGGATGATGTCGATGATTATCGCGGCCATCAAGGCGTATCCTGCCCTGGGTGAGTATGTGCAACAGCATCCGCCCAAGAAGACGGTTACCCACGTTTTTGAGGTATACCGACAGGGTTATACCCATTTTGTGATGTGTTTTCCATAGGGCGATAGGTTTGCGGGGCGATGCGCCTCGGATATAAAAAAAGGCGGACCGCAGGTCCGCCTTTTTTGTGGTTATCAGAACAACGGTTGCTCAGAACCCTTGCTCCAGGAATGTGTGCTTACAAGTGGATACACTCGCCGTAGGCCTGGGCCACAGCTTCCATCACCGCTTCGCTCATGGTAGGGTGTGGGTGTACGCTCTTCAAAATCTCCAAACCAGTGGTCTCCAAGTTGCGGGCAACCACCGCTTCAATGATCATGTCGGTAACGCCTTCACCAACCATGTGACAGCCCAACCACTCACCGTATTTCTTGTCGAAGATAACCTTCACGAAACCGTCTTTGTGTCCGCCCGCAGATGCTTTTCCGCTGGCAGAGAATGGGAATTTGCCCACCATGATGTCGTACCCTTTTTCTTTGGCTTGTGCTTCGGTGTAACCCACGCTGGCCACTTCGGGGTGGGTGTAGGTACAGCCGGGGATGTTGCCATAGTTCAACGGGGCGGGGTGGTGTCCGCAGATGGCTTCAACGCAGATGATGCCTTCCGCACTGGCTACGTGGGCCAACGCTGGACCTGGAACGATATCGCCGATGGCATAAACGCCGGGGGCTGAGGTGCGGTAGAAATCGTCTACAATCACTTTTCCTTTGTCGGCTTTGATGCCCATTTCTTCCAAGCCCAAATTTTCGAGGTTGGTTTGAACACCGGCAGCGCTCAATACGATATCAGATTCCATGGTTACCTCACCGTTTTTGGTTTTTACGGTAACGATGCAACGGTCTTTTTTGATGTCGACCTTTTCTACACTGCTCTCGGTCAAAATTTCGATGCCACGCTTTTTGTAGACCATGGCCATGGCTTTGCTCACCTCTTCGTCTTCGATGGGGAGGATGCGCGACATGAATTCAACGATGGTTACTTTGGTGCCGATGCTGGCGTAGAAGTAAGCGAACTCCATGCCGATGGCGCCAGAACCGATGATGATCATTTCTTTGGGCTGTTTGGGAAGCACCATGGCTTCGCGGTAGCCGATCACGTGTTTGCCATCGATTTTGATGTTTGGCAATTCACGACTGCGTGCGCCGGTGGCCAAGATGGTGTGGTCTGCCTCAACGATTTGGGCTTTGCCATCCTCTCCGGTTACGGAGATTTTGCCTTTACCCGCCAATTTGGCGGCACCTTTGATGACTTCAATTTTGTTTTTCTTCATCAAGAAAGCGATACCCTTGCTCATGCCTTCGGCCACTCCGCGAGAGCGCTTCACCATGCCTTCGAAATCGGCTTTGTGGTCTTTTACGGTAATTCCGTAATCGGCCGCGTGGTTGATGTAGTCGAACACCTGCGCACTTTTCAGCAACGCTTTGGTGGGGATACAACCCCAGTTCAAACATACACCGCCTAAATCGGCTTTTTCAATGATGGCAACTTTCTTGCCCAACTGGGCGGCGCGAATGGCGGCTACATAACCTCCAGGACCGCTACCGATGACTGCAATATCGAATTTCATGAATAGAAGTTTCTTTAATTGTGGTGCGAAGATAATGGATTCCTATGAATCAGACTTTAAACTCGCTGGTTGTGTGGAAAGTAATGTTGGGGTATTTTTCTTCGGCCATGCGCAAAATGAAGGCGGTTTCGGCCAAAAATACGGGCTGCTGGTCTTTGTCGTAGGCGATGTTGGTTTGCCTGTACTTCATAAAGTCTTTCAAATCGGCCTCTTCGCCACTCATCCAACAGGCTTTGTGGATGCTGCGGGGCTCAAACCTACATTTTGCACCGTATTCGTGTTCTAGGCGGTATTGAAGCACTTCAAACTGCAATTCACCCACCGTGCCCACAAATTTTCGGTTCCCCAATTCTTGCACAAACAATGAAGCCAATCCTTCGTCGGTGAGCTGCTGAATGCCCTTTTCCAACTGTTTGCTCTTCATGGGGTCTGTGTTGATGAGTTCCTTGAAAATTTCGGGAGAGAAACTGGGGATGCCTTTGAACAGAAAGCTTTCGCCTTCGGTGAGGGTGTCGCCAATTTTGAAGTTGCCAGTATCGTACAAACCCACTACATCGCCCGGGTAGGCATCGTCCATCACCTCTTTGGATTGGGCCAAGAACATGTAGGGGTTGGCGAATTTCATTTGCTTTTCCAAGCGCACGTGTTTGAAGTTTTTGTTGCGCTCGAATTTGCCAGAACACACCCGCAAAAAGGC
>JBJTNN010000093.1:0-4342 GCA_046074125.1 Bacteroidota bacterium | reverse complement strand
GAAAAACACCTCGGCAATACCGAAAAATTGGCCCAGTTCCGACAGCTCGCCAACGACCAACTGCAAATTCAACAAGTCAATACCAACAGAAATAACCCCAACAAAACCACCAACCAATCTGCCCCCAACAGCAAACCCAACGCCCTTTCTACCCCCAACAAATACCGAAAATTCCTGGCCCTCAGCCTCGAAATGAACCGCTACCAAGAAGCCCATATCTGGGCCGATTCCCTCGAATCTGTAGCCCCCATATTCTCCGCCCACAACCTGGTCAACGCCTTTGCCTACGCCTACAACAACCAATGGGAACTCGCCGATGCCGAAACCGCCAACAGCCAAGTAGAAACCGACCCCTTCATCCTCAACCAATACCTGAGAATCCAAGCGCGCATCGCCTCGCACCGCGCCCAACAACACCCCAACTTCGGCAACCCCAAACTGCCCGAAACAGAAACCGCATTGAATCTCTGGATCCAACTCAATCAGCAAGAAGGACTCTCTCCCACAGACCTCCCCTTCGCCATTTCCATCGCCGATCAAGCCAAATCCGTCCAATACCTCACCCTTTGGAAACAAATGGCACAGGATTTGAAAACCCCTCCTTCACAGAAATAATCTCCACCCCACAAGCCCATGAAGCCCCTTTTCACCCTCCTCGCCCTACTGGGCACCCATACTCTAGCACAGGCCCAAACCAGTGCGAAATTGCCGCTGACGGACAACCGCCTGCCGCAAGACAACCACTGGACATATTTCACAGGTCGCTACGATGTGAGTCTCAGCGACAAAAATACCCCGCCCATGGTCCTTAGCATCCGCATGAAACGAGATTCCATTGTCTGGTTTAGCCTCAGCGCCAATGTGGGTGTCCAAATTCCCGTGGCCAAAGGCATCATCCACAAAGACACCATCAAAATTGCCATCAACGAAATCCCTAACCTCAACCCAGAAAAAGTATACTTCGAAATCCCCGTGTCAGACGCCCTGAAAATAGCACCCATCCCCCTCGGCATCAAACAAGTCCAAAATCTGTTTGTAGGACAGCCCTTGGTTGATACCTGCAGCCGCGAAACACCACCCAATTCTGTTTACAATTTTTTAGTATCACACAATCTGCTTTGTTACACAACCCAAACCGATCCCTTGGTAATCAAATCTTATTTTGACACAGCGTCTGCTCAAACCTCTGTATTCCCGCAACTGCGCCTCACCGAAATCAGCAGTCGCATAAACCAAAAGAATGAAGCAACAGTGGAACACTTTAAGTGGCTCGATGTGTCTAAAGAATCCAACGGAGACTTCACCGCCCTCCCCATGGAATTGAAAATCACCGCCTCCACTGCACAAGAAAGTGCACAAGTCGATTTGACGTTAACAACGGCCCGATACGATGCAATACCTTCGTATCCGTTCAAAATCGATAGTTCCTACAAAAAACAAACCCTCCCGAAATAACCCTTGCGCATCCTGGCCCTCATATTGCTGCTGCTTACCTCCCTGTTGCCAAACACAACACAGGCCCAATCACGCAAACAACTCGAAGCCAAACGCAAAAAAATGCAACGGGTCATCGCCGAGCAAAAAAAAGCACTCAGCAGCACCCAAAAAGAAAAGTCGGTCACCCTCGATAAACTTAATTCGCTCAACCAAATCATCCAGCAGCGACAGGTGGTCATCAAAAATCTGGGCTTGGAAATTCGTTCAGTGAATTATGAACTCGGACAAAAACAGAAATTCCTCGACAGTCTCACCAAAGAGCACGCAGCCCAACAGCTGAAGTTGAAGAAAACCATCATCAAAGCCTACAAAACCCGCAAAAGCGGACGTGAAATCGCCTTCGTTTTCTCCTCTAAATCCATCTCCCAGGCCATGCGCCGATGGAAATACCTGAGAAAAATATCGGGGTATCGCCGACATCAAATTACCGCCATCACCGCCCAAGCCCAATCGCTCGGAAAAACAATCAATCAGCTGGAAGGAGTAAAACAAGAAAAATCGGTACTCATGGGAGAAAATGAAAAAGAGTCGAGAGAGCTTGAAACCGACAAACAAGCCAAACAAACCCTTGTAAAAGAACTCTCGGGCAAAGAAGAGGAACTGCGCGATCGCATCAGAGACAATGAAAAAGCGATCGCTCGGCTTAACAATGAAATAAGTCGTTTGATCGCAAAAGAAATCGAGGCTGAACGCAAGCGCAAAGCCCGCGCCGCTAGCAGTGCCAGCAAAGCCCGCAGCGGAAGCGGTAGTAGCAACAATGCCGGCAAAGAAAACCTCCTGTCACCCCAAGCCAAAGCCATCGGTGGTGCCTTCTCAAAAAACAAGGGGAATTTACCATGGCCTGTTGAACGCGGTTTCATCTCCCAAACCTTCGGCGTGCATGAACACCCCGACCTAGAAGGAATCACAACCGTCAACAACGGGGTTGATATCACCTCACCCCGCGGAGCACTCGCCAGCGCTGTCTTCGAAGGCACCGTGAGCGCCATCCTCAACATACCCGGACAAGGTCAGGCCGTGCTCGTAAACCATGGCGATTTTTTCACGGTATACTCTCACCTATCCGTAGTGCTCGTGGAAAAAGGACAAGTGATCCGCATGAATCAACACATTGGAAAAGTGATGACCGATGAAGACGATAAAGCCGTGCTGCAATTCCAAATCTGGCACGGACAAGAAAAACAAAATCCCCAAAGCTGGTTGAGAGGTCGCTAACTTCCAACCGCGTTTCCCTAACTTTGAAATTATGATGAAAGTGGCAGTCATTGGCGCTGGTGTTATGGGATCAGGTATCGCCCTGTGTAGCATCCAAGCTGGATACCCTACCGTTCTGTTCGATGTGCATCCCGCCGCCCTTGAAAAAGGTCAGGCCTACATCCAAAACCAACTCGATATCGCCGTTTCCAAAGGCAAATCCACCACCGAAAAAGCCACAGAAGCCCTTTCGCTCCTCAGCATCACCCCCGACCGCCATACCCTGGTGGCCGATTTCATCATCGAAGCAGTCCTAGAACAACTGCCCATCAAACGCGAACTCTTTGGCTTCCTAGAAACCATCAACACCCCAGAAACCATCTTTGCCACCAATACCTCCAGCATTCCCATCACCCAAATCGCGGCAGGCCTTAACCACCCTGATAGAGTCGTTGGCGTGCACTTCTTCAACCCCGCCCACATCATGAAACTGGTGGAAATCATCAAAGGTGTGGCCACCAACCCCGCCGTGGCAGAAAAAGCCTTCAACTGGTCGCAGTCACTCGGAAAAACCACCGTCTACGCCGCCGATGCCCCCGGATTTATTGTCAATCGTGTGGCCCGACATTATTACGTAGAAAGCCTCAAAGCCCTCGAAGAAAATACCGCCTCCCTCGAAGCCATCGACCGCCTGCTAGAAAGCAGCGGCTTCAAAATGGGGCCGTTTAAACTCATGGACCTCATCGGTGTCGATACCAATTTTAGCGTCACCAGCTCCATGTTCCAACAGTTTCATTACGATGCCAAATTCCGCCCCAGCCGCATCCAACAGCAAAAAGTGGATGCCGGCCACCACGGCAAAAAAACCAAACAAGGCTTCTATAAATACGATTGACCATGACCCTGCAAGCAAACAGCAAAACCACCATGAATTCCGCCACCCCAAATACCCCCAACAAAAGCATTCGGTGGTGCGCCCTCGGTTTTGCCCTGCTGCTGCCCGCCCTGCTCTCCCTTCATAGCTGCGATGGGAATAGCCAAGTCACAGAAAAAATTCCCACCGGACCGGTAAACCTCAACATCGACCTCAACCTGCCCGCCTACATGCAACTCGCCAACCCCGGCTCCCATGCCTATTTCGAGGGTGGTATCAAAGGTGTGCTGGTCATCCACGACTATGACGACAGTTGGTATGCCTTTGAACGGGGATGTGCGTTTCAACCCCTCGATAATTGCTCCCGCATTTGGGCCGATTCCGTGAACATTCAATTGCAATGCGGAACCCCCACCAGCACGGGCTTTCAACCCTGCTGTAGCTCCAAATATACCTACTCAGGTTTCCCACTCCAAGGCGAAGCCCGCGGTCGCCTCGCCCGCTACCAAATCCAACGCAGCGGAAATGCCGTGATGGTATTCAACTAAAACGCGACGCAAAATTTTTTGAGCCATCGTCAGAATGCGAACAAAAAATGGGCAAAATTTGTGAAAAAACTTTTTTTTAACCCCTCATTTCCTATATTTGTCAACTACTATAACCCTGTTCTAACAGAATATCTATGCAAAAAAACTACTTTAAATCAACCGTTTTTGCAGCCCTAGCAACCCTGTGCTCGGTGCCTGCACAAGCCCAATCGCCCGGATCCCACTCCCT
>JBJTNN010000092.1:0-5153 GCA_046074125.1 Bacteroidota bacterium | reverse complement strand
AGCCACATGGAACGGCCTGAGACTGGATGGAAGCAAACCCAACAGCGGACTGTTGTTCGTTTTTGCCATCAATACGGACGGCTCAGAAACGGCCATGGGTAAATTCATTTATATCCGGGGCGAAGAGTAAGCCAATTTTTCCTTAACATTGCTTTGAAAATCGTCTATGACAACATTCAAGCAAATCTTTAAATACCTAGGAATTCTTCTGGGGTTCACCGTGGTAGCGATGATACTGATTACTTTCATCAATCAGCCCAAATCACTCAAAACCAAGCCCGCCTTGAAGGAACTGTCGTCGGCAGAACGCCTTGAACTCGAAAAAACGGCACTCCAACATTTGGGCGAAGCAACTACCTTCAGAATTGTAGGGTACGAAGATGCCAACAACGACAGCATCAATCACACAACCCTGTTGTCTTTTCACAATTGGCTTAAGAAAACCTATCCGCTCATGGCGGCCCAAGCCAAATGGGAGGTTGTCAATCAGCACAGCTTGCTGATAACATTACAAGGCAATTCCAAACTGCCTGCGGCCTTGTTTTTGGGTCACATGGATGTAGTTCCCGCCCCAGATAGCAGCCATTGGAAATACGGCCCATTCGATGGCAAAATCCACAAAGACACATTATGGGGTCGAGGGGCACTGGACGACAAAAATGTGGTTATCGGCCTCATGGAAGCGGCAGAGAGAACCCTATCAAAAAAACTCCCCTTAAACCGTACCCTTATCTTCGCTTTTGGCCACGATGAAGAAACAGGCGGAAAAGAAGGGGCTGCCGCCATCGCCAAACATTTAATGAGCCAAAAAATTCCCATTGCGTTTATCGCCGATGAGGGATTTGGCGTGATGAAAGGCATCGTCCCTGGATTAAAAAATGATTGTGCCATCATCGGCTTGAGCGAAAAGGGATTCGTAAGCATCAAATTGCGCGTGGAACAACTCGGAGGTCACTCCGCCTGGCCCAACTCAGAAAATGCTACCGCTATTTTAAGCAAAGGGCTCAACAAATTAGAAAACTATCAATTCCCAGCCCATTTAGAACCCCCCGTTCGTGGACTCTTTGAGCAAGCCGCCCCCTACATGAATGTGGGATATCGGATGTTGTTTAGCAATTTATGGATCACCGCACCGCTGGTTAAAATGGTACTCAAAGGGGGCGAAAAAACCGCCGCCACCATCCGAACTACCCACGTTACCACCATACTAAAAGCGGGCAGTAAAGAAAATGTTGTGCCCCCCAATGCCGAAGCCATCGTGAACCTCAGGCTTTTCCCCGGTGATCGCATCGCAGATGCATTGAAGCAGGTGGAGACTGTGCTAAACGACAATCGAATCAAAGCAAGCATTTATTCAGAGAGCAAAGAGGCAACACCCGTTTCAGCCAGTGAAGGCGTGGGCTATGATCAAATCAAGGCCGCTATCCACGCGAATTTTGAAGAAACTGTGGTTGTTCCGGGATTGGTTATTACCGGCACCGATTGTAAAAATTACAGCCAAGTCACCGACAGAATGTACCGCTTTGTTCCCTTCGAATTTTCATCCGCCAATTTATCGAGCATCCATGGCATCAATGAATATATGACCCGCAAACAATTCGCGAAAGGGGTTTTGTTTTACATGGATTTGTTTCAGCGATTATAATTCTGCCGTATCGGGGATCTCCACCACCAAGCCGTCATACGCAAGGTCTATACCCTGAGGTAATTCATCACATACTGCGTCATGAAGTCCAATTTGATGACTCATGTGCGTGAAATACGTTTGCTTCGCACCCAGCTCCTCGGCCAGCGCCACTGCTTGTGACAAGGTAAAATGACTGATATGCTCCTCTCTTCTCAGAGCATTGAGCACCAACACATCCATCCCCTTGAGTTTTTCCTTCTCCTGTTCAGAAATAAAGTTGGCGTCTGTGACGTAGGCAAACTTATCGAAAATGAAACCCAATACGGGCAGCTTGTAATGCATCACCTCTACCGGACGAATCACCCGTCCTTGGATATCAAAAGGCTCTAAATCAATCAAATGCCAATCAATCAAAGGAATGCCCGGGTAAGGCACCGGTTGAAAAATATAATCATACTGAGATTGAAAAGCGCCATATACCCGTGGATGCAGATAGACCGGCATATGGCGTTCTAGCAAATAATTGTACGGACGGATGTCGTCTAAGCCCGCTGTGTGATCCCTGTGTTCGTGCGTAAACAGAATTGCATCAATGTTTGAGATTCCCGCGCGAATCATTTGATACCGGAAATCCGGACCGCAGTCAACCACCAAGCTAAGTCCACGCCATTCAACATGGATAGACGCTCGCAATCGCTTGTCTTTGGGATTTTCACTCAAGCACACTTCACTCGTGCAACCAATGGGTGGCACCCCTTGCGAGGTCCCGGTGCCGAGGAAAGTGATTTTCATGGATTACTTCAGGTTTTCGAGGTGACCTTTCAACTTCATAATGATCCCCACTTGCATATTGTCGACCTGTTTATCATCAGACGCCCAAATGCTCAACCAATCTGTGGCGTGAATCACTTCAAATTGAGACTTCAGACTGGCATCGGCCACGGGGTATTGATACACCACATTGCCCAAATCGGTGAGGACACTTTTCACAAAATCGAAGCGGGCATTCACACGGGCATTTTTGCCACTATTGAGGAAAATAAAATTGGTATCGTGCTTTTCGTAGTAGCTTTCAATCATGTTGTGATTGGCTTCTGGCAATACTGAAACAAACCCTTCGCCTTTGGCATTCTCTTGGATTTGCTGACAGAAGCGGATGGCAACGGCTTCGTAGGCCAAATCACAAACGACCACAAATTTCTGTGCGATGGTGGGTTTAAACACATTGTACATCTCCTTGGCTCGAGCCACAATGGCTGCAGGTGATTGGAACATGGCTTCTACCTCTTGCAAGGTGTTGCGCATGTCTTTCCCCATCAATTCTCCCAAAATCATCACCAAGGTACCCAAACCAAATCCCAAGGTCATGCGGGGCTGATAACCCAACGCGATGCTGTAATAAGGCAAGCTATGACTCTCTGCCAAGGCTTTCAACTGTCCGGAAGCCGCCACGATGATCATTTCACAACCCAAGTTTTTGGCTTGTGCGAACATCGACAATGTTTCCTCGGTGTTGCCGCTATAGGAGCACAAAATAACCAAGGTTTTGTTGTTGGCATAGGCGGGCAAACCGTATTCGCTGAATACTTCAACGGGTACGGGCATTTCGTTCATCAGCGCCAAACGGGCAATACGCCCACCGATACCGCTACCTCCCAAACCTCCAATGACGATGTTGTTATATTGGCTTACCGATTTACCATGGTTGTGGTAATTGGCCAAAACGTAGTTGAGCTGTTCGTGGAAATTCTCGAGCGATAATTCGTGGGTGATAACTGACATAATCACAAAAATACGACAACGCGCGGGTGATTGCCAACGCCTTAGCAAAAAAAGAGGGGCCCCGTCTCCGACGGGGCCCCTCACAAAAATTTTCCTATCTCTGCTGAAGGTTAGAACCACTCAAACTTGTAGCGGAAATCTTGAACTTGAGCTTTTTTCGTCAATACATCCTGCAAAGTGTTCATGATGTATTGAGGACGGTTATAGAATTCAAATGGATCTGGCGCATCACCCGCAGACTTAGGCACTTTGATGTCATCGCGCTTGTCGATCCAAACCATCGCTGTATTGTTCTTGCCAATGACTGGCGCAGAAAACTTCTTCAATTCAACCCCAAAGGCAGCACCCAAAATGCGCATCTCAGCAGCCAATTGAGGCAAGAAGTTTTGACCCATCTTCAACGACTCCAAAGGAATCAAGGTAGCCCCTGCCATGCTCGCCAATTCACGGGGCGACTTTGCTTTTTCAGCAGCCTTCGTCAATTTTTCAGCAATCAACTTACCTTTCAACTCCTCACGAACCAAAGGCTCAATCTCCGAACGAACATCCTCCACGTTGGCATAACCCACATGCTTAACCGCTTCCACGTTGAATACAACGTGAGCACCCGCAAACTGGAATACATCCGATACATCGCCCTTCGCACGTGCTTTGTCAAACAACCAATACATAATGGTCTTAACGTTCTCCGGTGCGTTGATACCTGGAATGCCCTGCATGTCGGTTTTGATGTCTTTCATCACACGAGGAACCAAAGCCATAGACTCAACCGCTTTGTCGAATGAACCTGCATCGGTTGTAACCTTGTTGCGGAAAGCACGACTTTTTTCGTCAACTACGCTAACCGTCTGAGGACTTGCTGCCAATTCCACTGTGTTCTGTGTGTATTTGATCTTTTTGCTCTGTGGCTCATCCACCATCTTGATGATATGGAAACCAAACTGCGTCTTTACCAAGCCCACTTGTCCTTTAGAAGCCGTTTTGCAGAACTCCGCAAATTCTTTAACATATCCACTTGCAGCAGCCCAACCCAAATCTCCACCTTTGGCCGCAGACCCTTGATCGGTAGACAATTTTGGCGCCAATGCCGCCATGTCCTCTCCAGCCAAGATCTTACCCAACACCTCTTTGGCTTTGGTTTCTGCCATGATAGAATCCACGATATTGGTACCATCTGGCAATGAACCGGTTGTTGGAATCAAAATATGCGAAGCATGAACCATCGGAACGGTGTCCTTGGCCTCAGCCACTTTTTGCCAGATGTAGAAGTTTCCTTCTCGGTATACAGGACCTACAACCGCATTGATTGGCGCATTCCAAACCAAACTCTTCACTTCTTCGGGGGCTGATTCGGGCAAACTGGTGATGTTGTAGTATCCCAAAGCACCCATGGTATCGGGTTCTGTCTGGGTGCGCATGCCCTCAGCGGTACGCATGGCGGTTGTATATGCTTCCATGGTATCGCCCTGTGTTGGAACCACATCCCAAACAACATATTTCACGTTGCGGGCTTCCGCAGTGAATTTGAATTTCTCTTTGTTTCTAGACAAATAATCATCCAAATCGGCATCGGTCAATTTCACGTCTTTGTCTGGAACACTGTTGTGTGCAATGTTAATGATGCTCCCGACCACACCTTGGTTGGCCACAACGTATTCGTATTCTTTTTCCGCTTTGGTTTTGATGTTGGCCTTAGAAACGTAAGTGGCGTAACGCTCAATCTTCTCATAATTGGTTACACTCT
>JBJTNN010000091.1:0-4685 GCA_046074125.1 Bacteroidota bacterium | reverse complement strand
ACCCAATGGCCCCAAGCCAATACCGCCGCCGTGAATCCTACCCTGGAACACTCCATGGCCCTGGCACAACAAGTGTGTAGCCTGGTGCTGAGCCTGCGCAAAAAAGAGAAAATCAAAGTGCGTCAGCCCCTGCAAAAAATCTTGTTCCCCGCCGATAAACCCGAAGTAAAACAAGCCGTTCAACACATGAGCGAACTGATTTGCTCCGAAGTAAACGTGAAGGAAATTGAATTTGTATCGGCCAACCACCCCAGCCTAGTGAAAAGCATCAAACCCAATTTCAAAACGTTGGGGAAAAAACTTGGGGCCGACATGAAAGCCATGGCCGCCATCGTACAAACATTCTCACAAGACCAAATTAGGCAGCTGGAAAACGAAGGCAACATCCAAGTATCGCTCAACGGAAACCCCACTGAGTTGCTGTTAGAAGATGTAGACATCGCCACACAAGACATGCCCGGCTGGCTCGTTGCCTCCGAAAATGGCGCCACCGTGGCCCTGGATATCACCATCTCAGAAGAATTGCACCGCGAAGGCATGGCCCGCGAGTTTGTGAACCGCGTGCAGAATTTGAGGAAAGACATCGGTCTCGACCTTACAGACAGAATTCAAGTGCTTTTTAAAGCAGATCCTGCCGTACAAGAAAGCGTAAATCATTTTAACACTTATATTTGCGGAGAAGTATTGGCCCACTCCATCCAAACTACAACGGAAGACAGTGAGCACGTGCTCGACGTGTACGATTACCCCGTGCACATCCACATTCAAAAAGTCTAAGCCATGGAAAAAGAAAAGACCCGCTACAACGACGATGAACTGCAAGAGTTCAAAGAAATCATTTTGAAGAAAATGGACATCGCCAAAGACGAGTTCAAAACCATTCAAGCCAACCTAAAAGACGGTGAGAGCGGTGGCGAGGGTACCAACAACAATTACCTCACCTTAGACGATGGTGCAGATACCTTTGAGAAAGAAAACCTCAACCAGTTGGCCGCACACCAGTTGAAATTTATCAAGAATTTGGAAGCCGCTTTGGTGCGAATCGAAAATAAAACCTACGGCATTTGCAAAACCTCAGGCAAATTGATTCCCAAAGAACGCCTGCGCGCCGTACCGCATACCACCCAAACCATTGAAGCCAAACTGAAGCGCTAATCTTCAATGTCTCCAAACCCGTCTTTGCTCAACAATCGGAAATTTTTGATTCCGATGGCCACCATTTTGCTGTTGCTCGTCCTCGATCAATGCATCAAAATCTACATCAAAACCCATTTCATGCTCGGCGAAATCCGTCCCATCTTCGGCGATTGGTTTAAGCTCTACTTCATCGAAAATGATGGCATGGCCTATGGCATGAAACTCTTCGGCGGCGGTAAAATCGGCAAACTCGTTCTTACCTTCTTCCGCCTGGTGGTATCAGGGTTCGGCTTTTGGTACTTGGTAAAATGTATCCGCAACAACGCCAACTGGGGCCTGCTCATCTGCATTGCACTGGTCCTTGCCGGCGCGATGGGCAACATCATCGATTCTGTCTTCTATGGCGTGATTTACGCCGATATCAATCACTACATCGGCGGTTGGTTCGAAGGTCAAGTGGTCGATATGTTCTATGCACCCATGTGGGAAGGACATCTCCCAGAATGGCTACCACTGTGGGGTGGACAGTTTTTTGTCTTCTTCTCGCCCATCTGGAACTTCGCCGATGCCTGCATTACCGTGGGTGTGGCAGTGATGGTGATCGGACAGAATACCTTCTTCTCCAAAGATGAACTGGAAAAAGCCTTTGGCTCTACCCCGCCCGCTGAACCCAGCGAGGATTCGGATTCTCCCCAATAATATCGCGAATTTTGGCTAATTTTGCAAGCCAAATCGCATGGAAACCAACCTAAACGAACAACAACTCCTCCGTCGCCAATCACTCGAACAACTCAGAGCATTGGGCATCGACCCCTACCCAGCAGCGCTCTACCCAGTGAACTGCCTGGCCGCCGATATCCGGTCACACTACGCCGATAGCACAGAGGACAATAAATGGAAAGAGGTTGTTTTGGCCGGTCGATTGATGACCCGCCGCATCATGGGTAAAGCCGCCTTTGCCGATTTGCAAGACTCCAGCGGACGGATGCAGATTTACGTCAACCGCGATGAAATCTGTCCAGACGAAAACAAAGACCTATACAACACCGTCTTCAAAAAACTGTTAGACATCGGTGATATCATCGGGGTGAAAGGCCATGTGTTCACTACCCAAACCGGTGAACTTTCCGTACACGTGACCGAGCTCGTTTTGTTGTCGAAGTGCCTCAACCCTCTCCCCCTGCCCAAACAAGATGCAGAAGGAAACGTGTATGACGCCTTCACCGACCCCGAAGCACGCTACCGCATGCGCTACGTAGATTTGGTGGTGAACCCCCAGTTCCGTGAAACCTTCATTAAACGCACCAAAGTCATCCAGAGTCTGCGCAATACCTTCAACGAAAGAGGATACATGGAAGTGGAAACCCCCATTTTGCAGACCATTCACGGTGGTGCAGCGGCCCGACCTTTCATGACCCACCACAACGCGCTCGACATTCCCCTGTACTTGCGTATTGCCAATGAATTGTACCTCAAACGATTGATCGTAGGTGGATTCGATGGCGTGTATGAGTTCGCCAAAAACTTCCGTAACGAAGGCATCGATAGAACCCATAACCCCGAATTTACCGCCCTGGAAATCTATGTTGCCTACAAAGACTATTACTGGATGATGGATTTCGTGGAAGAAATGCTGGAGCGATGCGCCAAGGATGTTACCGGTAGTCATACCGTTACCCTGGGTGAAAACCAAATCTCCTTCGCCAAACCCTACGCCCGCCTTACCATGGCCGAAGCCATCAAAAAATATGGCAACATCGACATCGAAGGCAAAAGCGAAGCCGAACTCGGTGCCGAAGCCAAAAAATTGGGCTGCGAAGTCACCGCCCAAATGGGTGTGGCCAAACTCATCGATGAAATCTTTGGCGCCTGTGCTGAAAAACACCTCATACAGCCCACCTTCATCACCGATTACCCCATCGAAATGAGTCCGCTCACCAAAAAACACCGATCCAAACCCGGATTGGTAGAGCGATTCGAACTCTTCGTCAATGGAAAAGAAATCGCCAATGCCTACACCGAGCTCAACGACCCCATCGATCAACGCGAACGATTTGAAGACCAGTTGAAATTGGCGGCACGGGGCGACGAAGAAGCCATGGCTTACGACCACGATTTTGTCAGAGCCCTCGAATATGCCATGCCCCCAACCAGCGGTTTGGGTGTGGGAATCGACCGACTCACCATGATGTTGACCAACCAGCAAAGCATACAGGAAGTATTGTTCTTCCCGCAAATGCGTCCTGAAAAATTCGACTGATGTTTGAAATCGGGGACGATGAGCGCAAGGTGCTGATGTGCCTGATCCATGCTGAAACCCCGCTCACCGTGGTGGAAGATACCGGCTTGGCCGTAAATGTGGCCGTTGACATCATGCGTCAATTGCACCACTATCGCTACATCAAAGCCATTGGCAACAACAACCAAGTGATGAGCAACTTCGACGTTGATCGAATTCGCAAAACGCGCTTTCAATTGACTGCCAAAGGATTCAATGAAATTAGCGGCGAAGGCAAACCTTTTCAAGGCTGAGCGTGTTTGTTAACAGGATGTAACCATTTCTGTGAGTTGTCCACCAACCTTGGCGGTTCTCGGGTGATTGATTATATTCGCAGTAGCCTAATCTGTATTATTAAATACCCATGTCCGAAACAGTAAAACTCATCGTAGAAGGTAAAGAATTCGAATTTCCAGTAATCACCGGAACCGAAGGTGAAAAAGCCATCGATATCAGTAAGTTAAGAGACCTCACCGGTCATATCACCCTGGATATTGGATTTAAAAATACAGGCTCTACCAAAAGTGCCATCACCTTCCTCGATGGTGAAGAAGGCATTTTGCACCACAGAGGCTACTCCATTGAAGACCTGGCAGAACATGCTTCTTTCTTGGAAGTGTCTTATTTGTTGTTGTACGGCAATTTGCCCAACGCAACCGAATATGCGGAATTTGAAAATGCCATTCGTCAGCATACCCTGGCAAATGAAGGATTGGAAGCCATGTTCAAAGCTTTCCCAACAGGTTCACATCCAATGGGTCAACTTTCTAGCATGGTGGCAGCACTCGGATTATACTATCCCAAAGCCTTAAACCCCCATCGCTCAGAAGAAGCCATCAATAGAACCATCATCCGCTTGATGGCCAAGATGCCCACCATTTGCGCCATGATCTACAAAAAACGCAATGGCCACCCAACGGTTTTCCCCAAAAATAGCTTGGATTATGTCTCAAATTATTTGAACATGACTTTCGGACAAGTAACCATGCCCGAATACGAGCCAGATCCCGTGTTGGTAAGCGCCATGAACAAATTGCTCATTTTGCATGCGGACCATGAACAAAACTGTAGCGCAAGCACCGTTCGTGTTGTGGGCAGTTCACAGTCAAACTTGTACAGCAGCATCTCAGCCGGTATCTCTGCCTTGTGGGGTCCCCTGCATGGTGGTGCCAACCAAGAAGTATTGGAAATGTTGGAGCAAATCCAAAACGACGGTGGCGATGTGCAAAAGTGGATCAACAAAGCCAAAGACAAGAACGATCCTTTCCGC
>JBJTNN010000090.1:0-3856 GCA_046074125.1 Bacteroidota bacterium | reverse complement strand
AATTGTGGAAGGCAATTATCAGGAGGCGGAGGTATTTTGGAAGAAAAACGAAGAGTTGTTGGCCAGTGCCCGAGACCGCTATTCGCGACAGTTGGTATTGACCAATCGCATTGAGTTGAACTTGCGCTTGGGTCGTTTCGACGAAACGGAATCCTTGTTTGCTGAATTGCCGGATTCCATGGTTTTGAGCAATTTACGCATTCATCATTTGGCCAACCGGTTGAAATTTGCACAAGAACGTTCACCAAAGTCGGTGGGTAGCCTGTTGGGTCGTCACATAGACTGGGTAATGGCGGATTATTTTGGTGCTGTGACCCGATTGGAGCCTTATCTATTGTTATCGATTAACGAGGAAGATGGACTCTTGGAGGCGGATAGTTTGGAGTCATGGAAAAATCGTTCAGTGGAGCAGTTTGAAGAGAACCCGATGGCGTCATCGAACCATTATAAATTAATATCAACCATTTATAGTAAGCAGCCTAAGATGATGGCTGAGGCTTACAAAGTATTGGAAATTTCGAACGACTACAAGGATAAATACCATTTGTTGGATGATTCTGTGAAGCGGGCCGATTTTACGGCGAAGAAGGATTTTGAAAGCATGAAAACCAAGCAGTTTGCTTTTGAAAAAGAGATGCTACAGCAAAAGAAGATCAACGGTTATTTGGCGGGGACATACGGCTCAGTGGTACTGACATTGTTTTTGTTGGTTCTATTTTTATGGGCAAGACAGACGGCAAAGAAGAAGGAATTGGATTGGGCGCAGATGCAATTGCATGTACAGGTTGAAGAAAAAGAATTTCTTCAAAAGGAAAAGGAGTTAAATGCCCGGATAATTGGTTTGAGTGAGTTGGTGATGGAAAAGAGTTTGGAGTTGAGTAAGAAACTGAAGGTGTTGAATACCAGCAATTCACCAGAAATTGAAACATTGCGCAAGGAATTGGAAGCGTTGGGTAGGGTGGAAACCACTTCTCGACCTCAAATCGCGGATTCAAAATTGAAGGAGCAGGGAGATATTTTGGAGCAATATCCTCAACTGAAGGCGATGAATCTCACCGAAAAGCGGATTTTTATCTTGAGTGTTGATGGTTATAAATCCAAAGACATTGCTGCGATCGTGGGTGTATCGCCCCAGTACATTCACAATGTTCGTTCAAAGATTCGGAAGGTGTTGGGTGTAGACAATAGCGTTCACTGGGAATCGTTCAAAGACAAACGTTTCCGGGCTTAGGCGTGGCTATCCAGGGAATTCAAGAAAGGCTTGACCTACGGCAAAAACGTCGCTAAAGCTATTATACATTGGGGCTGGAGCCACTCTGATGACGTTGGGTTCACGCCAATCGGCTATGATGTTTTTCGCAAACAAATAGTCAAACAAGGCCTTCCCTTTATGGTCTGTAAGCAAACTGAGTTGTGCGCCTCTTTCATCCGGGTTGGCAGGTGTGATAATTTCAAATTGAAGCACAGGATTGTTCTCTTTGGCCTGCAAAAGCACAAATTCCAAATAGCCTGTGAGTGAGCGACTTTTCTCGCGAAGTTGGGCAATTTTGGCTTCGTGAAACAGTTCTAGGCTTGCGAGGTGAACGGCCATTCCGAATACGGGTGCGTTGCTCATTTGCCATCCTGCGGCGCCAGGTTCAGGGATGTAACCACGCTTCATGAGGAATCGAACATCTTCTTTGTGTCCCCACCAGCCCGACATTCTCCTGGTTTCAGGATTGAGACCATGTCGTTCGTGGATGAAAACACCCGAAACGTTGCCAGGTCCACTGTTGAGATACTTGTAGGAGCACCATGCGGCAAAATCCACATCCCAATCGTGAAGATGGAGGTCGATATTTCCGGCCGTGTGAGCCAAATCGAATCCGGCCAATGCGCCCACAGCGTGAGCGGCTTTGGTGATCATCGGCATATTGAAGAGTTGACCTGTGTAATATTGAACGCCTGAGAAGAAAGATAGGGCCAATTGGTCACCGGCATTAGCGATGGCACTCAAAATGTCTTCAGTGCGAAGGGTGTATTCGCCATCGCGGGGCGATAATTCAATGACGGCATCCTCATAATTTAATCCGTATCCTTCTACCTGACTTTGAACGGCATACATATCTGAAGGAAAGGCACCGGCTTCCATGATGATTTTGTACCGTTGGGGTATTTTTTCTCCATTCTGACCAGTGGTAAATGAGGGTCTGTAGAAGCTATACATCAGTAAATGCAAGTTCACGGTTAGGTGGTTCATAACCACTACTTCGTGGGGTTTGGCTCCGGCAATTTCTGCGGTATAGTCTGTGAGGAATTTGTGGTAGTGAAACCAAGGCTTGCGGCCGTGAAAATGGCCTTCAACACCCCATTGTGCCCAATCTTCCAATTCGTTGGTGAGGGCTTGTTTGGCACTTTTTGGTTGTAAACCGAGTGAATTTCCGCAGAGATAAATTTGATTTTCTCCGTGTTGATTTTTTGGGAAAAGGAATTGCTCTCTGAACTTTGAAAGGGTGTCTTGCTGATCGAGATGTGCAGCGAAGTCTGCGGTGTTTTCAAACGTTTGATTCACGATACAAAGGTACAACGATAATTTACATGCGGTATATTTGAGCAAATTTGATCATATTTGTCGCTCCGATTATAAATTTTAAGTGCCTTGAAACTCGAAGAAGCCATTAAACAAAAACGATTTGAGTCGCCCCAGATCAAGGCGATGCTCAACATCATGTATACGGCCAACTGGCTAATGGGTGAGTTTCGTGATATTTATAAGCCCTATGGAATTACGCCGCAGCAGTACAACGTATTGAGAATTCTTCGGGGCAAACATCCAGAATCGGTGAATCCTTCAGAAATCAAGGAGGTGATGTTAGACAAAAATCCAGACATCACAAGGTTGTGTGATCGGTTGTTGGCAATGGGGTTGATTGGGCGCAGTATTGACGCGGAAAATCGCCGAAAAATGAACATCGTAATCACGGATCAAGGATTACACATGTTGGCACAAATTCAGCCCTTGTTGGAGGAACGACAGGCGCTCATTTTGAGTCGTGCCGGATTGGATTACGGTTTACTGAGTGATCTATTGGATGAGCTGAGGGGCTAAACTAACTTGGTGATCAGGGTTATGCCATCGCGGATTGGGATGAGGGTCACCATGGCATTTTCGATTTGTTTGGCGTAGAGATTAAACGCGTGCATGTTTTGGGTATCACGGTCTGTGGCCAGGTCATGGGCATTAATCACCCGTTTGCTCCACAGGGTGTTATCGAACAGCATCACGCCGCCTTTGTTCAACCGGGGGTAGCAATAATCCAAGTAGGATTTATAGTTGTGTTTGTCGGCATCCACAAAGATGAAATCGGGGTTCACATTGAGCGTGGGCAATACAGTAAGTGCTTCACCTACATGCCATTGCACCTTGTGGTTGGGTTGTTGGCTTAGCCAAAATTCCTGGGTTTTAAAGGCGGTTTCAGCATCGGCCTCAATGGAGTGAATGGTTGAATTTGGGGGTAGTTGCTCCAGTAAGCAGGCGGTGGCATAACCCGTAAATGTTCCAATTTCTAACACACATTGGGGTTGTTTCATGGCAACCAACGAAGACAAAAGTCTGCCTTGCAGGTGTCCCGATAGCATGCGGGGGTTGATCATTTTTTTCCATGTGAACTCATTGATAGCCTGTAAAAACGGGGTTTCTGCAGCGCTAACATTCTCACAGTATACATGAATTTCGTCTTGCCAATCGGGATGCATAATTTTATTGCAAATTTCATCTTGTTTTTCTGAATCAAAAATCTATTTTCGCGGTAAGTAAGAATTATGTATTGGACACTTGAATTGGTTAGCTATTTGGACGATGCGCCATGGCCAGCCA
>JBJTNN010000089.1:0-15943 GCA_046074125.1 Bacteroidota bacterium | reverse complement strand
AAATTGCTGGGCGACATGAAATGCAACTTCATCAGTAAAATCAAATAATCATGGAAGATCAAATCAAACTATTTTTGAGTAACAGGGCATGGGCGGCAGAAAAATTGTCTGATGATCCCACTTATTTTGAAAACTTGGCCAAAGATCAGCGCCCCGATTACCTCTGGATAGGGTGTTCAGATTCGCGCGTGCCTGCCAATGAAATCATCGGTGCTGAGCCCGGAGAACTGTTTGTACATCGAAACATCGCCAACATGGTGGTACATACCGATCTCAATTTATTGAGCGTGCTGCAGTATGCGGTGGAATATTTGGAAGTGAAACACATCATTGTATGCGGACATACGGGCTGTGGTGGGGTGAAAGCGGCATTGACCAATACCAGTTACGGATTGTTAAACAAATGGCTGAGGAATCTCAAAGACGTTTATCGCCTGCACAAAGACGAGGTCGACGCCGAAATAGGGGATGAAGCGAAGTTGAACAAAATGGTGGAAATGAACCTCATTGAACAAGTGGGCAATGTGGTAAAAACCAGCATCGTTCAGAAAGCGTGGAAAAATCACCAACGGCCCCACGTGCATGGTTGGGTTTATGAGATGGACTCAGGCCTGTTGCGTACCGTCATAGACGTGGCTCCCGGCGCCGAAATCGATCCGATGTATACGTTTGAGGACTAACCCTTTCGCTTAGTGTTTGCGCTGCTTATCCAAGCGCATATTGATCAATTCGATGACGAAGGAGAAAGCCATCGCAAAGTAGATGTATCCTTTTTCGATGTGTTGACCAAGCCCCTCGCCCAACAAACTCACACCAATCAATACCAAAAAAGCCAAGGCCAATATTTTGATACTGGGGTTGTCGTTGACGAAATTCGCAATGGGTTCGCTGGCCCACAACATCACCAACATCGAAATGATGACCGCAACAATCATGACCCAAACTTCGTTGGCCATGCCAACGGCAGTGATGACGGAATCCAAGCTGAAGACAACGTTGATTAACACCATTTGCATCAAAATGCCCGTCCACCCTTTGGCATCTGTGCGCTCTTTAATTTCTTCTTCGTGGCCTTTCATTTTGAGGTGGATTTCACGCACACTCTGATACAACAAAAACAATCCGCCTACGATCACCAGCAAGTCTTTGCCTGAAATTCCTTGGTTCATAACATTGAATAAATCGGCTTCCTGGCGTTGCACCCAATTAATTCCCATCAACATGATGATGCGGACCACCATGCCCAACAACAATCCGTACTGACGTGCCTGCTTTTGCTTGCCGCCCGGGGCTTTGTTGGCCAATATTGAGATGAAAATGATGTTGTCTATCCCCAATACAATTTCCAAAACGGTTAGGGCAACCAAACTGATGATAATATCTTGTGTCATGATGATGTAGCAAATTTACGCACGAATTCGGCCCATCCGTCAGGCGAAATCCATGTCGTTGAAAACCGATTGTTGAAATAGGTTATTTGTCGTTTCGCATAGTTTCTCGTATGCTGTTTGATCTTATCCAAGGCCATCTCCAAGGAAATATCGCCCTGAAAATGTTCAAATAATTCGGTGTAACCCACCGTTTGTAGCGCTTTCAGCTCTCTCAAGGGGAATAATTCCCTGGCTTCGTCAACCAATCCCGCATCAACCATGGCGTCTACCCGCTGATTGATTCGTTCATATAATATTTCTCGGGGATGATCGATTCCCAAGAATTGGATGGTCACGCCTTCAAAATGATTGGCCTTCTCTTGTCCGTATATCTCTTTCAAAGGCTTGCGCAATTGAATGCACAACTCCAGGGCCCGCATCACACGCTGGGGGTTATCGAGCCGCACAAACCTGCCCGCTTCGGGGTCGAGCTGTAGCAACATGCCCAGCAGTGGTTCGATGCCTTTCGCAACAAATTGGTCTAAAATTTCACTGCGCAAATCGGGATCCACTTCTGGCAAGTCGTCCATTCCATACAGCAAGGCTTCGATGTAAAGCCCTGTGCCACCGCAAAGCACGGCCGAGCCTTTTTTTTGCAATAGTTGTTGGGTGATGCCCCGAAAAATCTCGGCATGGGTACCCGCATTGTAATGGTATTTGATGGGCACATGTCCAATGCCATGGTGTTTCACCGCCTGCAATTCCTCTTCGCTGGGTTTGGCTACAGCGATGTTGAGTTCCTCGTAGACTTGTCGAGAATCCATGTTCACGATGTCCGTGTTCAACGCCTGGGCCAATGAAATAGCCGCAACGGTTTTTCCGGAGGCCGTTGGACCTCCCACAATGAACAGGGTAGGTTGGGATGTCAAATCGAAACGGGATTATTTGAGGTCGTCCGCATCGATGCCTTCACCCAATGCGCCAAAACCGAATTCATCGTGATCGTCTTCGTCCTCTTCATCATCCAAATCATCGTCTAAATCGTCGTCATCCTCTTCCAACAATTCCTCCTCATGCTCCACCAACAAGCTTTTCACGCCTTTGGCCGCCAAGATTTTTTCTGCCAGTGTATCGAATTCGTTGTCGTCCAGCATTTTGAACTTGCCCTCATTGTGCTGCCTAGGGGCTTTCCCTTCGCTGCGATAAATTCTGGGGTAGGCCTGCTTTTCATTGCTCTCCTCGATACTAATGAGTTCGCAAAGCAAGGTCCATTGGGCATTGTAGTCAAACACGTAGATAAACCGTTGATGGGGGTCGTTTACGCAAGAGCGCAGCTTGGTCTCAGACATCAAAGCGGCGTTTGCGTTGCCCGTGAGATCGGTATCTCCTGTGGGCTTGGCTTTTTTCACCTCGGAAATGCGACGCCAGCGGTCATCGCTCACGAAAAAACTGGCCAATTCTTTGTTGTCAAAGCCAATGGCTTCTTGAATGATGTTGTTGAAATCCAAGAAGGTATGCGACGGTTTGATTTCAATCCATCGAACAATGTCCTCCATGTCTTCGAACCATATTTTAAAACGGTAAACCATGCGAAATGCAAAAATAGTTCTCAGTCGTTGGTTATCGATGAAAAAAATGAAGTCAAAGAAAATTAGCCGTATTTTCGCGAGAATCATGAGGCGAATTATCCTGATAATGTGTGTGGTCATCCCAACTTTATTGATGGGTCAGGCGAGTAAAAGCGATATACGTGGGTTTGTTTACGATGCCAACAACGGCGACCGTATTGTTGGTGCCAATATTCTGTGTGTGAATGAGGGGGCCTCAAAATCAACGCTTACGGGGAATGAGGTAAGGGCGGTCATGACCGACAACGATGGATATTTTGCCCTCACCGGTTTGCCCCCCGGCAATTATTATGTAAGGATTTCCATGGGCGGTTTTGATACATTCATTGAAAAAGTACCGGTAAAACTGGGTGCGAACACCAAGAAAGACTTTTACATCAACCGCATTGCGAGCATGGGGGAGGTCAACATCTCCGTAAAGTCGAAAGCCAAAGAAGCCCAGGTATCGGTGACTACAGTGGATGCCAAAACCATCGCGAAGATGCCAGCCGTGGGTGCTGAACCCGATATTTTGCAATATTTGCAAGTGTTGCCTGGGGTTGTTTTCAGTGGTGATCAGGGCGGACAGTTGTACATCAGGGGCGGTTCACCGGTAATGAACAAGGTGATGTTAGACGGACTCACCATCTACAACCCGTTTCACTCCATTGGTTTGTTTTCGGTGTTTGAGACAGACTTGATTCAAACCGCCGACGTATACAGTGCGGGCTTTGGGGCAGAATACGGGGGTAGAGTGTCGGCCGTGGTTGATTTGAAAACCCGCGATGCCAACCGAAATAGAACCACCATGAAGGTAGGACTCACCACCTTCACCTCGAAGGCCTTGTTGGAAGTGCCATTGAAGAAGTATAAGCAAGGAAAAGGCAACAGTTCCTTGGCCATTTCATACAAGAACTCGTTTTTGCGTGAATCATCCAAGTTGCTTTACAACTATGCCAATCCCGATAAACTGCCTTACAACTTCGGGGATTTGTTCATCAAAGCGAGTTTTAACAGTGCCAACGGCGGGTATTCAAAATTGTACGGGTTTCGCTTTGGAGACAATGTAGCGTTTCCGGGTTCAACCAGTTACAATTGGTCTTCTACGGGTTTGGGCGGTAAATTTTTGGTGGTGCCAGAGCAGGCTAAGACCCGTGTGGATGGATATTTTTTGTGGAGTGAATACCGCATTCAGCAGAAAGAACAAGACGCCAAACCCCGCAGCAGTTCTATTGGTGGGTTCAACTTGGGGATGAATTTTGGGTACAATTTCCGTCGCGACGATTTGAAGTGGGGCCTAGAAATGAATGGGTTCCAAACCAATTTTGAATTGTATAATTCCAACAATCGACGCATTTCGCAATTGGAGAGCACCACGGAGATCAACACCTTTGCGAATTATCGGGTGGTAAGGAAAAAATTGGTGTCGAACTTGGGTTTACGCGCCCAATATTACGCTTCATTGGGCAATAGCAGTTTTGAACCCCGCTTTCAACTGCGGTACATGCCTTGGAAGTCGATTGGTATCAAATTCGCCGTCGGCGCATATTCACAGAATTTCTTGTCGGCCATGAGCGACCGCGACGTGGTGAATTTGTTTTACGGATTTTTGTCGGGCCCCGACAATCTGCCCGATTCATTCAATGGCAAACCCGTTACGCATGCCTTGCAGAAGGCCCGCCACGCAGTGGCGGGGTTCGACTATCGCGTGAACAAAAAGCACAGTTTCAACGTGGAGTCTTTTGTGAAGTTGTTTGACCAAATCACCAACATCAACCGCGACAAACTATTCGAAGACGATGAATTTAATTTGGATAAGCCAGCGCGACTTCGTCAGAACTTTATTGTGGAAGAAGGCAATGCCTACGGAGGCGACTTTAGCTACAAGTTTACCGACAAGCACTGGTATGTTTGGGCTGTGTATTCACTGACATGGGTAAATCGCTTCGATGGAAACATCAAGTATCAACCCAATTTCGACCGACGTCATAACGCCAATTTTTTGGTGAACTACGAAATGGGTAAGAAGAATCCCGTTGAGCTATCGCTGCGATGGAACTTTGGATCGGGATTCCCGTTCACACAAACCCAAGGATATTATGAGAAATTCAATTTTCAACAGGGGCTGAGTACCGATTACACCAGTTCCAATGGTCAGTTGGGGGTGGTTTACGCAACCATCAACCAAGGTCGTTTGCCTTATTACCATCGCCTCGATTTTTCGGCGCGTAAAAAGTGGGTGATGGACAAGCAACGGGAGTTCAATTTGTTGTTTAGCTTGACCAACGTGTACAATCGAAACAACATCTTCTACTTTGACCGTATCAACCGCAAGCGGGTGGATCAGTTGCCCATTTTGCCGGCTTTTGGCTGCAATTACAGCTTCTAAATTGAGAAAAAATGGTGTTGTAGCCCAGGGCTACAGTTTGTTGTTGAGAATGCCCTGAATGGCCTGTAGTTTCAACAGTGCCTCAATGGGGGTGAGGGTATTGATGTCGAGGGTTCCGCAAAGTTTTTTCACCTGTATGAGTTTCGGGTCTTCCGTTTGGAAAAGGTTCATCTGAGATACCGGTTTGGTATCGGTCTTTTTTAGGGTCTTCTGGGGCGATAGGTTGGCGCGTTCTTGCTCGAGTTGATTCAGAATCTCTGTGGCCCTCAACAGCACGGCGTTGGGAATTCCCGCGAGTTGGGCTACGTGAATACCAAAGCTGTGTTCACTGCCACCTTGGGTGAGTTTTCTCAAGAAGATGATTTGGCTACCCTGTTCCTTGATGGAGATGTGGTAATTTCGGATGCCTGGACATTTCGACTCCAATTCATTCAGTTCGTGGTAATGGGTGGCGAAAAGGGTTTTGGGCTGGGCGGGGTGAGAATGGATGTACTCGGCAATGCTCCATGCCAAGGATACCCCGTCGTAAGTGCTGGTGCCCCTGCCAATTTCATCCAGTAAGACAAGGCTGCGGTCCGACAAATTATTCAAAATGCTGGCGGTTTCTGTCATTTCCACCATGAACGTACTCTCCCCAACCGAAATATTGTCTGAAGCACCTACGCGGGTGTAGATTTTGTCGACAACACCAATTTCCGCCGCGCTGCAAGGGGTGTAACAGCCAATTTGTGCAAGGATGACGGCCAGGGCGGTCTGACGTAAGATCGCGCTTTTACCACTCATATTCGGACCTGTGAGGATAATGATGCGCTGGGCTTCTTTGTCTAGCGATATGGTATTGGGGATGTAAGATTCGCCTGGGGGTAATTGATATTCGATGACGGGGTGACGGCAGTCTTTCAACACGAGATCAAATCCATCGTTCATGGAAGGTTTGCAATATTGATTGTCCATGGCCAACTGCGCAAATCCTGCCAGCACATCCAATTCGGCCAGTAGGTTGGCTTGCAGTTGAAGTGGGGCTACAAACGATGACATTGAATCAAGTAATTGCTCCCACAGTTGGGCTTCTAACGCCAAAATGCGATCTTCTGCATTGAGGATTTTCTCTTCGTAAATTTTGAGTTCCGGGGTGATGTATCGCTCCGCATTTGTGAGGGTTTGCTTGCGGATCCAATCCTCAGGGGCTTTGTCTTTGTGCGAATTGGTCACTTCGAGGTAGTAGCCAAAAACATTGTTGAAACCAATTTTCAAGGAGGAGATGCCTGACCGTTCGATTTCTTGCTGTTGGATTTCAATGAGTTTGTCTTTTCCGCTGGTGGTCAATCCGCGCAGTTCCTCGAGTTCGGGGTGGACATGCGATTTGAAAATGCCACCTTTGGCCGCTACAGCCGGAGCGTCTGCCAAGATTTGATCCATGATCAATGCTTGGAGGTTTGGCAGAGCATCAATTTTATTGGCCAGGGCCTGAAGTTGAGGGTCTTTGCTTTGGGCAAAAAGGTCCTTGCTTTCTTGCAAGTTTTCCAGTCCATAGCCCAGCATGAGGCATTCTCTCGGACCAATTTTTCTCAGTGCTACTTTGGAGACCAGACGTTGTAGGTCGCCAATTTGTTTCATTGTATCGCGAAACGACGATGTTTCTGCGGCGTTATTGATGAAGACTTCAACTTGGTTGTGTCGGGCTTCAATGGCTTGTCGGTGTATGAGCGGAAAAACCAACCATTGCCTGAGCAATCGGGCGCCCATGGCGGTGCAGGTTTTGTCGATCACATCGATCAGCGCCGTACCTCCTTGATAGATGGGTCGAACCAATTCAAGGTTTCTGGCGGTAAATCCATCAATCCATACCGATTGGTTTTCGTCGATCCGTGAAATGCCATTGATATGGGCGGTGTGGGTATGATGGGTAAGGGTTAGATATTGCAAGGCTGCGGCAGCCGCCGAAACTGCCAAAGGCATTTCGGCGATGCCAAAGCCCTTTAAATTCTGGGTTTTGAACTGGCGACAAAGTGCTTCTTGCGCGGTGGACGGTTCATAAACCCATGTTTCCATGGTTTGGAATGAGGCAGGGGTGCCCAGCATCTCTTGAATCAAGGACTGCTGCTGTTTGGGCATCAGCCATTCAGAGGGTTTGTAGGCATCGATGAGTTTTTTGATGGCCGACATCGAACCTTCTGAAACGTAAAACTCGCCCGTAGAAATGTCTAAGAAAGCCACCGCCCATTGCATGTTCTGCTCATACACCGAGGCCAAGTAGTTGCTTTGTTTGGTTTCAAGTACTTTGTCGTTGTAGCTAACCCCGGGAGTGACCAGCTCGGTAACACCCCGTTTGACGATGGTTTTTGTCTTTTTGGGATCTTCCAATTGATCACAGATGGCCACCCGATATCCCGCTTTTACCAATCTGGGCAAGTAGTTGTCCAACGAATGATGAGGAAATCCTGCCAAATCTTGGTCCGAAGCAGCGCCGTTTGATCGCTTGGTTAGTACAATCCCCAACACCTTTGAAGCGATGCGGGCATCCTCGCTAAACGTTTCATAAAAATCACCCACCCTAAACAACAAAATGGCACCAGGGTACTGAGCCTTGATGCTGTGGTATTGCTTCATGAGCGGTGTTTCTTTGTCTGTGCTTGCTCCTGCCATAAACCCCAAAATTACAGCCAAATACCAGGCCGATTTCCACATTTAAGCCCCCTTTTTCCCCATTGATTTTAAGTATCTTTGTGTTTGTGAAGAAATTGGTAGGCGCAGCCCTGCAACGATTGAGCGTTGATGAATTCAAACAGGCCAACAAATGGCCCTTTGCCGTGGTGCTCGATAATGTGCGCAGCATGAACAATGTGGGATCGGTGATGCGAACCTGCGATGCGTTTTTGTGCGATAGCCTTTATTTGTGCGGCATCACGGCGACACCGCCACACCGCGACATTACCAAAACGGCGATTGGCGCAGAGAATTCAGTGAATTGGATTTATAGCCAATCAACGATGGATGTAGTATTAAATTTGAAAGAGCAGGGGTTCTTGGTGTACGCCGTTGAGCAAACCAGTGATTCGGTGATGTTGCAAAACATGCAGTTCAATCAAACACCGGTGGCCTTTGTGTTTGGTAATGAGATCGATGGTGTTGATGAAGCGGTTATCAAGGCCTGTGATGGCGTCATTGAAATACCCCAATTGGGGACGAAGCATTCGTTCAATATCTCGGTTTCTTGCGGCATGCTGCTCTGGGAATATGCCAGAACCCGGGTTTAAAGCTGATTTACATGAGACATTACGGTTGCCATAACCCCTTGTTTTCCGTCAAGCCTTTGTTGGGTGTGGCGTGTGTTATGGTGGTGGCTTTACTCACGGACTGTAAAGGTAACGGTTCTGATAAAGGCCTTGTCAATGCTGAAACTGAGTCTCTAGCGCAAAATGATTCATCGTTAATTGTCGATGAATTTCGGAGCAGTTTTGAATCAGAGAAGTATTTGTGCTTGATTGCCTATTCCAGTGAATGTCCGGTAGCCAAGAATTACATCAAAACCATCAAGGATCTTTATGAGGATTACGGCAAGCAAGTGACATTTTGCTTGCTAGATCCCGGTGTAGGGACCAAATCCATCTCGGGTATGGATCGCCTTCTTTTTCGCGATCCTACGCACACGATCTGTATGCGGTATGGATTGACGGTTTATCCGGAGGTTGTTTTGGCGAACTGTTTGACCCGCGAAATATTATATCAAGGAAAAATTGATGACCGGGCTGTTTCGTTTGGCGTGGTTAAACATCAGGCCCAAAATAATTACCTGAAAGATGCCATCGATCAGTTGTTGGTAGATGGAGAAGTTAGGGTAAAAAATACCCGAGCCGTGGGTTGTTTTATTGGGGATGATCAAGCCAATTTGAAATTTTAATATGAAAACCAATCATTTGTATATCATTGTTTTGTTAATGGTTGTTTCAATTATTGGTTGCGGTGATGGAGGGGATGGAAAATCCGTGCCTGCCAAACCCACGTTTGCGGAGCATATAGCACCAATTTTGTCCAAGAATTGTTTGCCGTGTCACCGTGAAAATGGTGCTGCACCGTTCTCTCTGGAAAAATTTGAATCGGTACAAAAACGGGCGAAAACCATAGCGAAAGTTACACTCAATCGGTACATGCCCCCTTGGCCAGCCGATCCCAACTACACGCATTTTGTGGGAGAAAAGGTATTGACAGAGGTTGAAATTGCGACCATTCAACGATGGGCAGAACAGGGGGCGATAGAGGGCAGTGGCCCATATGTTTATCAAGCACCAAACACCCACCGCAGCAATATTCGAAAGCCAGATTTTGTTGTTCCGTTCGATTCCGTATCTTTAAGAGAAGGGGATCTCGATAGGTTTTTCATCAGCAAAGCAATGGTGCGGTTCGACAGAAAACGCTATATCTCGGCGTTGGAGTTGGTGCCCTCGCGTGCGGGTCTGATCCACCACGCGAACGGACATTTATTGTTGTATGCCGATGGTTCGAAACTCGAACCTAGCAGGGCGGTTGGTAAAATAGAAACCACCAATTCAACGGATTTGAACTTGATTGAACAGCTTCGGTTATTGCCCAAGGATGGCCCTCTTCCAAGCAGGATTCATTCGGCCTTTAACTATTTGCCGGGGGTTGAAGGGATCGAATATCCACCGGGAATCGGTGTTTACGAGGTGCCCCGCAACTTTGCTGCTGTCATGAATGATGTGCATTACGGTCCGTCCGACACCAACATTACCGACAAACCCGTTTTGAATGTCTTTTTCACGGATGTGGCTCCCAAACGCGCAACCGGCGAGTTAATGCTGGGTACCAATGGTGTGAGTAAGATCGTGCCGCCTTTGGTGGTTCCTGCCAATAAAGTAACAAAACACGTAACCCGGTATACCATCGATGCAGACATCTCAGTGCTTACAATCAATCCCCATTTGCATCAACTGGGGAAGTCGTTTTGGGCATTTGCCATTAAGCCCAATGGCGATACCATTCCATTGATTCGTATTCCACGATGGAATTTTAATTGGCAGTATTTTTATACGTTCAAGCAGATGGTCAAGATACCTGCAGGCGCTGAAATCGTGGCGATTGCCGAGTTCGATAACACTGCAAACAATCCCTACAATCCCAACCACCCACCCAAATTGGTTTCGGAACGATGGGACTACGGCGGAGCGAGCATGCGGGCATCGGACGAAATGTTTCAGTTTATCCTCACATACACAGTGTACCAAAAAGGTGATGAGCACATATCTTTGGAAAGGAAAAAGTAAACGATGAAGAATTCAGTAGGCGAGTCAAATGGGTTTGTTATAACGGAAGTGTTACAATCGGACAAGGTGTTGGATTTTCACCGGGTGATGGACTTGGTATATGCCAATGATCCCGACTTTATTTATCCCTTAGAGGCTGATGTTGAGGGGATTTTTGATCCACAAAAGAACAAGTCGTTCCAGAACGGCACTGCCCGTCGGTGGGTGATTTATGATGCGGCCGGCCTGCCGGCCGGCCGCATCGCTGCTTTCTATACCCAAAAACCCAAATCGGGAAAAAGAGGGGGCATCGGATTTTTTGAATGTATAAATGATCGCAATATGGCGATGGAGTTATGGGAAGTGGCGGAAAAATGGTTGGAGGACGAAGCTTGTCTCAGCATTGATGCCCCCATAAACTTTGGAGACCGCGATAGCTTTTGGGGACTTTTAATATCCTCTGTAAACCCTGTATCGTACCGCGAAAGTTATAACCCGCCATACTACCGCGAATGGATTGAAACCCGCGGATACACACTGGAAATCGAGCAGAATACTTACGATATTTCTGACAAAACCTTCAATTATGAGAGATTTAGCAAAATTGCGGATCGCGTAATGAGCAAGGATAATTACAAATTTGTGCTGCTCGACTACAGCAAAATTGAAAAATATGCAGCAGATTTTGTGCAGATTTACAATGAAGCTTGGGCATTTCATGAGGATTTTGAACCACTCACCCCTGAAGTGCTGAACAAGCGACTCAAAGAGGTGAGGCCCGCCATGCCCAAGGAATTTGCCGTTTTCGCTTACGATAACGACCGTCCCATCGGCTTCTTTATCGCCATCCTGGAAATCAACCAGGTGTTTCGGCGGTTCAAAGGCAAAATGGGAATTTGGCAACAACTCCAATTTTTGTGGTACCGCAAATCCATCAACAAAGCCAAGGGGATTGTCTTTGGCGTGGTACCAGATTATCAGAATTTGGGCATAGAAACGGGGTTGATCATGAAATTTTACCAAGGAATCCACAGCAATAAAACCGTTGAGAGTATGGAGCTGGCTTGGATTGGTGATTTCAATCCAAAGATGATCAGTATGTTAGAGAGTCTAGGAGCCACAAAGACAAAAATTCACCATACGTATCGAAAAGAAATTTCTTAAAAACATTTGATTTTTCGGTGGAGAGATGTATTTTTGCACCTCCTTAAACGAAAGAAAAAAGGAAATGATTCCGTAGCTCAGTTGGTAGAGCAATACACTTTTAATGTATGGGTCCTGGGTTCGAGTCCCAGCGGGATCACCACCAAAGCCTCCTCAATTTGAGGGGGCTTTTTTTATGCAATGACCCGATTTCGCCAGCGGAGTATGGGGATCTCGATAATCTGAGCCATTACAATGCCCAAGACGATTGCAAAAACAATGGTGATACTTCCGGCCATCGTTTCGCCGTATACCAGTCCAAAACGGTCAAACAGCCCCGCTTTCACCAACACATTATCGGCCAGTAAATGCCATAAATAAATGGAGTAGGAGTGTCGCCCAATGAAACTCATCCCCCGCATCATCTTGGGCAAAATGCCCCGTTGCGAGCTCGCCACCTGCAATTTGTCTTCAATCCCGAGGCCCAAACACAACAGCCCCCCAAATCCTATCGCAACAACCCCAAATCCAAACGTATTCATTCCAAAGGAACCGGCATGGTTTAGCTTTATCGTTAGCATCCCCAATACAAAAGCCCCCCAAAACAGGAATTTACCGCCGATAATTCGCGACTTCAAATCCCCGAAATGGTAACTGTAAGCCAAGATAATGCCCATACAAATACCGTCTGACCTCAAATGGGTTGCGGTGAAAACAAAATACGGCTCAAACCGATGATCCCAGCAATGAACAACGCGCAGCAAAACCAATACAATTGGAACCGCAATAAGCACCAACATTGTTCTGCGAAAATTCATGGGAAATCCCCTGCGACCCCAAATAAAACATATCATCGCAAATAGGAGATAGAAGTGCTCCTCCACTGATAACGACCATGTATGCATCCACATGCCCTCGATGTAGCTCTGTAGGTAGAAAACCTCGCTCAAAATTTGCGATTGGCTGTATTCCCGTCCAACGACCGACGCTGCCAATAGACTCACCCCCAAAAACAAATAAAAACTGGGGTAGATTTTCAAAGCACGTCGGGCCAAAAAGCGACCGATGCGCACATTGCCCGTGGATGACAATTCGCCGAAAATCAGACCGGAAACCAAAAATCCAGATATCACAAAGAACAAGTCCACGCCACACCATCCCAACCAATGCCACACGCCTGATGAGAAACTGTGTCGGCCCAGTACCAACAAAATGGCCATGGCCCGCAATAGGTCTAATGATATCTTTGGCGATAGCCCAACGGTTCGTTTTCCGTCTGTGCCTTGTACAGGGATTGAAGCACTCATTGAGCCAAAGATAAGCACTTAACGGCCTGGTCCAGGTATGCCCGGCATTCCATGGCCTGGCATACCTGGAGGCGGCATCCCGCCGGGGAACATCATTTTCATTTCTTTGCCATCTTCGCCCTTGCCATTGAATTTGCGCAATTTGTAGCTGTATGTCAACATCACATACCTCGTTAATACCGTTGTTTTCACGTCTTCGTAGTAGGTCTGCGTCACGTTTCGCTGGATGCTGCGGTTTTGGTTCAAGATATCATAAGCCGTTAGCCTCAACTCAGAGGCCTTGTTTTTGCCAAATTTGTAGCCCAATCCTGCGTTCCATAGGTAGTAAGATTGGTTAAATGCGGCAGACAATCCCCTGAAGGCTTGATAGGTGATGTCTGAATTGATGACCCAACTTTTGGTGGGCATATAGTTCAATACAAACTGACTGTTATAACTCACGTAAGTTTGATCGTTCGCTTTTTGCAACGTATTGATCACCTTGCTATAGCTGCCATTTCCCGTAATGCGGAAATCCAAACGCTCAGAGATGTTGCTGCCCATCACAAGTCCAACATTCATCGAAGGGTTTTTCGCTTGGTTAATCATGGGTTTGCTGTTGCCAATTTGAATCATGCTGGGAATGTTGTTGGTTGATAAACCGCCCGTTGCATTCACATTGAACTTTTTGATGGTTTTTCCCCATGAACCAAACAGCCGCAAACTGTAATATCCATTCAAGTTGATGGGGATGGTCATTTGGGCCCCTGGGGTTAAACGAATACTGTCGGTATGATTGGCCGTGCCCATCAAATTTGTGGCAGAACCACCGCCGTAAAATGCAGAATCCAACTTAATCCAGCCAGCTTCTCTGCCGCCCAATACCGATTTGCTGCTGATGTAGTTATTACTTTGCTGGGCATTGATCATCCAGAAATCGTTTTTGCCCGATTCAGGCACCACCGAGAAAAATCTCAGAAACAAGCTATGTTGATAGTCCTGCACCAAATTCGGATTCCCTGTACTCAATTGCATGGTGTTGTTGTTGTTGATCACCGGCTGCAGTTGGTCAATGGAAGGGGCATTGTTGGAAGTACTGTAATTCAAGCGCAAATTTTTCTTCATCCCCAGGTTGTATCGGGCTTGCACATAAGGTAGCACCGATTTGAATTGCCTGTCCAGCTCGCTGTTTCGCGGCATGCTCTGCGATCCATCGAGGATGGCCAATTGTCCGTCTATACCCGTGGTAACATTCCATTTATAGGTTTGATATCGATAGCTTACCCCGGCTTTCTGTTGGGTGTAGCCGTTCACAAATTGACTTGAGAATAGGGTGTCGAGCAGTGAATAACCCAAACTCGCGGCATCTTTCAAATACGCCAAACGGTCGTTGTTGTTTTGGTTGATGTTCGTAGATACACTGGCTGCCAAAAAGTGATTGGTGTCTAGCGCCTCGGTGAAAGTGATGTTTCCACTAAACGTGCGGGTTTGCTTGAGGATGTCGGTGCGCTGGTCGCGACTATTGATCACCATCAAACCATTGGTGTCAACGGTTACTTGGTTTTGGAAGTTCAGGTTTGTGAGGCCCGATTGTCCGTTAATCCCCGGATTTGCCTCCATCGAGAAGGTTCTGCCCTTTTTGGCAAATGCATGTCGATACAAGAAACTGCTCGACGCCCGATAACCATCGGTATTGGTTTGGGTCTTATTGAGCAAAACAGACACCGGCGACAACAAACTGTTATAAGTGACCGCGCTGATGGGACTGTTGCTGTTGTTTTGCTGAATCGATACGCGGGGTTCAATCAACAGGGTATTGGTTGAGTCGAGTTTGATGTTCAACCGCCCATTGAGTCGATGGTTGATGTTTTTCGTGCTGCTGGGGTTGGTTTCTACGTAATTGAAGGCACCCATTTTTGGATCCCCGCCAACGTAAAATCTATTGGTTTCTGTGCGATTGTCGTTGTCCGTGCTATTGAGAAAGTAACTGCCACTGAATTCTAACTTTTTACCCCATTGGTTGCTATAATTGATTCCGATGGCTCGGGTTGTGGTGATGCCGTTTTGGCTGCCAGTAAAAAAATTGGCGCCGCCGCCCATACCACCCATACCCATAGACATGCCGCCCATAACGCGGTTTCCGCCGCCGCCCATACCGCCTCTGCCGCCGCCCATACTACCAACAATGTCTTCAAATGAGAAGTTCTGTTCGTTGATGTTGTTGATTTGACTCAAAAAGGTCAGGCGGCGATTTCCTTTGAAGGTATTCACCGTAAGTCCCGCCTTGTTCTTCAACAAATCCCCTGTACCGTCGATCGATTGTCCCAATCCCGAAAAGAATCGACCGAAAACCCCATTCCTAAACTGAGATTTGGTCACAATGTTCATGGTTTTGGTGGTGTTGCCATCATCGATGCCCGAAAACAAACTTTGCTCTGATTTGGCATCATAGATTTGGATTTTCCCGACCACTTCGGCGGGTAAATTTTTCAACGCTGCGTTGGGATCCTCCCCGAAAAAGGGCTTCCCATCAACCAACACCTTCTTTACTTGTTCGCCTTGTGCCTGAATTTGACCATTAGAAGATGTTACCCCTGGCATTTTACTTACCAAATCCTCGGCAGAAGCATCAGGATTTACTTTGAAACTGGATGCGTTCATTTCGGTGGTATCGCCCTTGATCGTTACTGCCTGCACCTTTACCACGGCCGCCTCCATGGGAATCATTTCGTTTACCAACCACAATTTGGGGAATTCTACGTTGATTTCACCTTGGGAGGTGGCGAGCGGACTTGAGACCAATTCATGCAAATTGATCCACTTCTGATCATGCGTGCCGTTGGGATGAGTTGCCAACAACAAAAAGGTGAACTTCTTACTCTTCGTA
>JBJTNN010000088.1:0-2788 GCA_046074125.1 Bacteroidota bacterium | reverse complement strand
ATTCCCTTGAGCGAACACATCCTTTTATTGAGCGGGAGAATTTCCTTTGAGCTAGTGCAAAAAGCGGCGATGGCAGGCATCCGATTCATCGCTGCGGTGGGTGCTCCATCCAGCTTGGCCATCGACCTTGCTGAGGACATGGGCATCACTTTGGTTGGTTTTCTTCGCGGCGATAAATGCAACATTTACACCCATCCCCATCGGATTAGCATCAACCCAACATGAAAATCCGCATTACAGAAAACACATTGCGCATCCGACTCTCTAACGATGATTTGAAGTCCCTCCTCAACGAGGATGCATTGTCGCTGTCGCTACCGATGGCCAAAGACGAAATTTCTTTTGTACTTCAACCTTGCAACGACCCCAACACACCTGTATCCTCAGTAAATTTCATGGATAGCAACATTGTTGTTCGCATACAAAAGATCGAACTTATACCGTGGATATCATCCCGGGAAACAAGTTTAACTTATCCAATAAACCATCCAAACAATCGCACACTTACCCTCATCTTTGAAAAGGATTACCTCGGATAACCAAAACCATTGTCCCGAATAATTCACAATTTTGTACTTTTGAGTTGACAGCAGCCATGGCATCGAAGAACGGAAACCCTAAAACCACCCACGATTCTCCAACCACCCAAGTTCACGCAGAAACCCCTGAGGAACTGCTCAACTTGAGATTGCATAAGCCCAGCGGTTCAGCAGCCGGACTAACCGGTGTGAAAGTGGCCGTACAGCACGTGCTCAAGGAAATGAACCCCGCCCGGGGTGCCAAAGCCCTCTTCGCACTCAATCAAAAAGGCGGCTTCGACTGTCCGAGTTGTGCCTGGCCCGACCCCGACGATGAACGTTCGCCCATCGGAGAGTACTGTGAAAACGGGGCCAAAGCCGTGGCCGACGAAGCCACCACCAAGCGTTTAACCCCCGATTTTTTCGCCCAAAACAGTGTAGCAGAATTATCGCTCCTCAACGATTACGAAATCGGTAAAAAAGGAAGAATTGCCCAACCGATGTACCTCGCGGAGGGCGCATCGCACTATACTCCTTTGAGTTGGGACGATGCCTTTGGCAAAATCGCCCACCACCTGAACAAACTCCAATCGCCGAATGAGGCGGTATTTTATACCAGCGGTCGCACATCGAACGAAGCTGCGTTCCTGTACCAGCTTTTTGCCCGCGAATACGGCACCAATAACCTGCCCGATTGCTCAAACATGTGTCACGAATCGAGCGGTGTAGCCCTCAACGAAAGCGTGGGTATCGGCAAAGGTTCGGTGAAATTGGAAGATTTTTACAAAGCCGAAGCCATCCTCATCATCGGCCAAAATCCTGGGACCAACCACCCCCGCATGCTCAGCGCCTTGCAAAAGGCCAAGGAGAATGGGGCCACCATCATTTCCATCAACCCGCTGCCCGAAACCGGCCTCATCGCCTTTTCCGATCCGCAATCGGTAAAAGGGGCCCTGGGTATAAAAGCGCGTTTGACCGATATATTCTTGCAGGTAAAGCTCAACGGCGACATGGCACTGATTCAAGCCATCGAAAAGTTGCTGCTTGCCGAAGAGGAGAAAGCCCCAGGCACCGTGCTCGACCATCACTTCATCGCCAACCACACACAAGGATATGAAGCTTGGAAGCAACATCTTGAAGCCCAATCGTTGGAAAACCTGATTGATCAAACCGGCCTCAGGCTCTGGCAGATTGAAGAAACGGTGGCGGCACTCAAAGACAAAACCAAAATCATTGCCTGCTGGGCGATGGGACTTACCCAACATAAAAATGCCGTTGACACCATCAAAGAAGTGGTGAATTTGTTGCTCATCAAAGGCAGTATTGCCAAAGAAGGCGCAGGTACTTGTCCGGTTCGCGGCCACTCAAACGTGCAAGGCGATCGCACCATGGGCATCTATGAAAAACCGCCCCAAGCCTTTTTGGATCGCATAGAAAAAGCCTTCGGATTCCAGCCGCCCCAAGCCCATGGGTACGACGTGGTCGATTGCATTCACGCCATGTACAACGGCGAAGCCAAAGTGTTTTTTGCCATGGGTGGAAACTTCCTTTCGGCCAGTCCCGACACCGATTATACCGCCAAGGCACTTCAAAATTGCGACCTCACCGTGCAGGTTTCAACCAAATTGAACCGCAGTCACTTGGTTACGGGCAAAGAAGCCATCATCCTTCCCTGTTTTGGACGGTCCGACGCCGATATCATCCATGGCGAGCACCAATTCGTTACATGCGAAAACTCCATGGGGGTGGTGCAGATGTCGAGAGGAAAACTCAAACCCGTATCCGGCGATCTCCGCAGCGAACCCCAAATCGTGATTGGGTTGGCGAAAGCCACTTTGGGCAGTAGGTCGGTGATTCCGTGGGACAAATACGCTGAACATTACGACCACATTCGCGATGCGATTGAGTCGAGTATTCCCGGTTTCGACAATTACAACCAACGTGCCCGAGAAATGGGTGGATTTTATTTGCCGAATTCCGCGCGCGATGGCAAATGGAATACAATGACCGGCAAGGCAAATTTCAACGTGGCGAAACCGGTTCCCGTTACTGTGGCCGACGATGAATTGATGATGATGACCATTCGTAGTCACGACCAGTTCAACACCACCATTTATGGACTGAACGACCGTTATCGCGGGGTGGAGAACGAACGTCGGGTGATTTTCATGAATCCCAAAGACATCAAAAAGTTCGGCTTTGAGGCGGGTGATTTGGTGGATTTATACAATTTCCATGGCGGCGTAGAGCGTGTGGCCAGGAAATTTATT
>JBJTNN010000087.1:0-7501 GCA_046074125.1 Bacteroidota bacterium | reverse complement strand
AAACAGTTGTTGATCATTGAAGGCGATTCAAACAAAGTGAACGATCGCACCTGGTGTTTTTGGACAGATGAGTCCACCCAAAATTTTCCTTTTGTGGATCAGCAATGGTCTTCGCTGTGGGTTCAAGGCCAAACTCAGCCCATTGCTCCATATCAATACTGTCATGCCCGAAGCGCCACCTTTTATCAATGGATCAAATCTTCTTTGAACAAAAACCCGCATGTGCATTGGTGTACGGACTGGGTTATGGGCGCAGAACAACAATATTCCGGGGTGCAGGTGAAGACCGAAAAAGCAACCTATTTGGCGGATTATTTTTTTTACAGCGGAGGGGTAGCGGCGGCTACAAAAAACGCTTCCATTGAACTTTGGCAGTCTTTTGTGGGTTGGCGTGTGAAAATACTCGAAGGTCGGTGGGAACCTGCGGCGGCCACCCTGATGGATTTTGGCATCGCACAGAACGGAACCACCCGCTTTGTTTATGTGTTGCCCATTTCTGAAACGGAGGGACTCATAGAAATCACCCAATTTTATAAATATCCATTGGGTCAGTCCCAAGGAGAGGAGTTGTTGAGGCAATTGTGTGTGGACCGCCGATGGCAAGTTGAAGTACTCGAGGTGGAGGTTGATGCCATTCCCATGAGTTCGATTTTCAATCAGGCTCAGTCGCATTATAGTAACTCCGAACGCATTTTACCCATCGGGGTTGCGGCGGGGGCGTTGACACCCACCACAGGGTATGGATTTTTGGCGATGCGCGACCATGGCAAAGCCATGGTCAGCGCCCTTCAACAGGGGAAGGCGCTTCCCAGGATTTATCGCAAAAAGCGGTTTCGGTTTTACGATGCGTTATTGTTGCAAATGCTGATGGATAATCCAGAGCGGGGGAAAGCCATTTTTGAACGGTTGTTTTCTCGGCAACCCGCCCAACACGTATTGAAATTTTTGAATGAACGAACATCGCTTTGGGAAGAAGTTCAAATATTCTCCAAATTGCAAGTATCTTGGTTTTTGAAAGCTCTATATAAGTATGTTGGCAGCTAACGCATCTTTGGCCTCGGTCAATCACCGGTTCTTCTGGGGTCAGTCGCTCGTGCAAGCCGTGTTGACCTTGCTGTCGATATCGCAGTCTGAGGCAGGGGGTGCATGTTTGTCGCTCTTTGCAATTGTAGCGTTGGTTTTTGTGGGTGTGCCCCATGGCGGGAATGATTTTTTTTATCGGCCCAATAAATCTGTGCGGGGCAGCCTGTTGTTTTTGCTGTGTTATCTGGGGAGTATGGCGCTCTATGCCGCATTGTGGTTTGTGTTTCCGCTGCTGGCCCTGCTGTTGTTTCTGGTTATTTCGATGCATCATTTTGGTCAGTCGAATTTTTTATCGGATCGATGGTTTGTTCCAGAATCGCTCTTGTGGGGTGGATGGTTGCTGGTGTATCCGGTGTTGATGCATTTGCCGGAAGCAATGGCGGTGTTTTCCCAGATGCTGGGTGATCCAACCGTTCAAAATTATCGTGCTTGGCAATTGAGTCCTAAAATGCTTTTGGTGATTGCGCTCGCATTTGGTTTGGTCTATGCTTGGATATTGAATCGCAGAAACATCGCACACCGTTGGCAATACCTGTTGCAATGGATTTTGGTGTCGGTTTGGTATGGGGTATCTCCTTTGATTTTGGGGTTTGTGGTGGTTTTTTGCCTCTGGCATGCGGGACAGTCGATGCGTTATCAGGTGGTTTACATCTTGCGCGATCCGGATCGATCGATGGGCAGGGTGTTGATGGGGTTTATGCCTTTGGGATTCGTGGCATTGCTGGCATGGGTGGTGATGTCGGTGTGGACAACGCAAAACGCGCTATCGAACTTCAGTTTCTCGCAGCTGGATGAGTCGATGCCGCTGGGCTTGGGCTTTGTTTTATTGTCGCTGGTGACATTGCCCCATGTGGTGGTGATGGACGGTATTTATCGCACCGTAAGCCACCGTTGATACAGGGGTTTGCGCATCAGGAACATCATCGCGATAGGGAGGCACAATAGTACGGTGAATAGGGCGTTTTTGCCTGTGAATTTTACCCGATCGATGACCAGGGTGTGATGGTTTGCGGATTTGAGTGCGTGGGTGTGCTGCCAGGATTTTAGGGGATGGGGTAGGGCGATGCCTTCGTCGCGAAACAGCCAATGTTTCTGGGTATATCGGTGCTGGGTGATGGCGCCATGCCATTTTTGTGTCAATTTGCCAAAACCAACCGCAAACTGAAGTTCATCGCCGCGGTGTTGTCCATCGTAGCGCAACAGATGCATGGTAACCAATGGCGGCTTTAGTTTGAGCAGCAGGTCTTGGTTGAATTGGTCGGCTACCTGATCGCGTTGGGCCGAAACCTTTGTGACAAACGTAAATTGCATCATAGATTTGTAGAATAAACAAACCATTTTCGATTTGTTTGGTTTAACTATCACTTCTAAGGATAATTTCAGATGTCGCACCGCGTAGCCGTTTACAGAACCGCCCATTTCAATGCCGCCCATCGTTTGCATGTGCCGAGTTGGAGTGATGAACAGAATCAGCAGTTCTTTGGGCTCTGCAACAACGCCCATTACCATGGTCACAACTACGATTTGGAGGTGCGTGTAGAGGGTGAGGTAGACAGTGTAACGGGTTATCTGATTGATATGAAGTTAGTCAAGCAGTACATCGACGAGGAAGTGATCGAGCGATTTGATCACAAAAATTTAAATTTAGACACGGAGGAGTTTCGCGAATTGAATCCAACGGCCGAGAACATCGTATGGGTGATTTGGCAAAAGTTGCGTGCCCGCGTTCCGATGGAAATGAGTTTGAGTGTGCGATTGTACGAAACACCCCGTAATTTTGTAGAATTCAATGGATAAAAAACTAGCGAACGAACTGCTGAAGCAGTGGGAGGAGATGGGCGATTCGCACATTTCAGTGAAGCAGGAGACCCCTTTGCGTGAGGATGCTTTTGTGATGGACGATGCTTTAAAGATTGAGTTGATTGCCAAGCATTTCAAGGAGATCATGCATGTGTTGGGTTTGGACTTAACCGATGAGAGTTTGCAGGGTACGCCATTGCGTGTGGCGAAGATGTATGTGAACGAGCATTTCAAGGGGTTGGATCCTAAGAACCGACCTGAGCCAACGTTGTTTGAGAATACGTATAAATACTCAGAGATGTTGGTGGAGAAGAACATTCAATTCCACAGCACTTGTGAGCATCATTTTGTGCCGATTCACGGGTTTGCGCATGTGGCGTACATCAGTGGGGGCAAGGTGATTGGGTTGAGTAAGTTGAACCGGATTGTGGATTACTATGCAAAACGTCCGCAGGTTCAGGAGCGCATGACGGTACAAATAGCACAGGAGTTGAAGAAGGTGTTGGGTACCGAGGATGTGGCGGTGATCATTGATGCGAAGCACATGTGTGTGGCCAGCAGGGGGATTAAGGATACGAGCAGTAGCACGGTGACAAGCAGTTTTCACGGGAAGTTTTCGGATGCAGCTACGCGTGCGGAGTTGTTGAAGTACATCGGATAACAGGGAATGGATTCAGGGGGGTGCGGAGGTACTTTCCTTGAATTTTGGATAAAACAAAAAAGCAGCGATTTCGCTGCTTTTTTGTTTTTGGAGGGCGATTAACCGGGCTCGAACCGGCGACCCCTAGCGCCACAAGCTAGTGCTCTAACCTACTGAGCTATAACCGCCATTTTGTGGGCTGCAAAGATAGTTATTTTTTGAATAATTTTCAATTTCGTACAGAACCTTTGCAAAAATTGCCAATAATTTGATGCGACGCTTTGGGCTGTGTACTTTTGTTACGTGGGCGATAGCAAAACGATATGGTGGTTGGCTGGTTGGTTTCCAAATAGTTTGGATGTTCAGTCGGGCAATTTTGTGGCCAGGCATGCTATGGCGGTGTCGCAATACCTGCGGGCGCAGCCCGCAGGTATTGCGATCAGAATTTTCCATTTTCCGGTATATCGGTGGGGCAAAGATTCGGCTCCTGCCGATATCGTGAGCATTCCGGGGGTACAAATTTACTGTCGGCCTGTACCTCAACTTCCTTGGGGTGGGTTTGTTTGTCGGGCAGTAAACTACACCCTATACCGCTGGTTGGCGGGAGGGGCCCTGAAGGCGGCCTTGGCCGCCGAGGGGGTGCCTGTTGCGGTGCACCTCCACGGTGGTGATAAAATAGCCCGGGTGATACCGGCGTTGTATCGCTTGTTTCGCAAGGGGGGTAAGGGTGCGGTACCGCTGTGGTATACAGAGCATTGGGCGATTTTTAATGAGGTGGTTTCTGATGGGTTTGGCAAACGGGGGGCTGTTTTTCAACGCGATTATTTCAGGCTTTGGGAAAAAGTGACGGTTGCTGCGCCTGTAAGTTTGGCTTCACAACGCGCCATGCACGCCTACCTCGGTGGGGCGAAGCCCTTTGTCCTGTTCCGAAACGTGGTGGATACCTCGGTGTTTTATCACAAACAACCTGAGGTCCATCCCGAAACCAATAAAATGCCTTTTGCTTTTCTGCATGTGTCTTCCCTAGAACCCAGGAAAAATGTGTTGGGTATGCTACGGGCCTTTGCGGCGCTGAAACAAAAACACCCCGATTGGTATATGCAATTTCGCATCGTGGGTGGAACCAATGAATTGTATTTAAGTCAAGCCAGAACTGCGGCTTTGGGACTCGGTCTGTTGCATATTTTTCAACCCAGCGTGGCCTTCTTCGGTCCGAAAGAACCCCTAGATGTCGCTTTTCAGATGCAATGTGCGGATGCCTTTGTGTTGTTTTCCGACATGGAAAATGCCCCTTGTGTGATCTCTGAGGCCCACTGTTGCGGTCTGCCTGTAATCGCAACCTCGGTGGCCGGGGTGCCTGAAATGATCGATGATCGCAATGGGTTGCTCGTGAATCCTGCCGACGAATCTGCCCTGACTTCCGCCATGGAGCAGGCCTATATACAGGCGCAAGCCTGGAATAAAGTGAATATCGCGGCGGAAGCCGCGGCAAAATACAATCCTTCGGCCGTAGCGGCTGCCCTGGAGAAGTCTTACCGTAGCCTCATTGATCCATGTGTGGAATAGCCGGGGGAATTCAGTTTGCTGGTGGTAATCATGCCCAAATGCATGCAGTAGGTGTGCAGTTTTCGAATTTGTTATTGCACCGAGGTCCAGACGGACATGGGATCCAACAATTTGAGGCCAACAACGGGACAGTCTTGTTGGTGCATCGGCGCCTGTCGATTTTGGGATTGGGTGATGCAGGTGCACAGCCCATGATCACCGCGGATAAACGCTATGCCATTACCTACAATGGGGAAATTTACAATTACATAGAACTGGCTCAAAAGTATGGGGTGGACTATCCCTCGGGCACGGATACGGAGGTATTGCTCCATCTTTGGCAGCGATTGGGGGTGGCCGTTTTGTCGGAATTGGATGGTTTTTTTGCCATGGCCATTTGGGACGACGTGGAGAAAACCCTCACACTGATTCGCGATAGAACCGGTGTGAAGCCTTTGTATTATGTGGCAAATCAAAACTCGATTTGGTTTGCTTCCGAAGATTTTGCGCTTTCTCAAGTATTGGGGTCGCTCGGAATGCCAGTTTCTCTCAATGAACAGGCACTGCTCAACCACATAAATCATGGAGAAAGCGATGTTTTGCCATTGTTTCAAGAAATAACATCGTTGGAGGCTGGTTTTCTGTTGCAATTCACCGATCGAGGTGTTTTGGAACACAGGGCATGGCACGATGGGGCGTATATTCAACTCGGCGACGAACAAGCATGGATGTCGCGCATGGGGTTAAAGCAATTGCCCGAGAAATACAGCGATTTGTTGCGGGAGCAACTGAAGTTTGGCATGAGGCGCAGGTTGCGCAGTGATGTGCCTTTGGGTTTTGCTGTTAGTGGGGGGATCGACAGTGCCGCGTTGGTGGCGGTGGCCCGTGAACTGTTGGGAAAGGAAGCGCATTTGCATGTGTTTTCGGTGGTTTCTCCGGGCAGTGCGGCCGACGAAAGTGATTATCAGCGTGCAGTGGTAGAATCGGTGGGAGGGATTTGGCATACCATTGATGTGTCTGAATTGGATGCCCATGATTTGGCTCGATATATTTCGGCCACTCACAGGATTCCTGTGGCATGGAACAATTTGGCCCATTTTGCTTTGTGTGAAAAGGTTCGTGAAACCGGGGTGAAGGTATTGTTCAATGGTCAGGGTGCCGATGAGATTTTTGGCGGCTATCCACATTATTATAAGGCGGCTTTTTGGTCGGAAAGAGGTCGATTATGGCCATTGCGCCACAAATGGCCCATTGGATTTTATCAAGCGGGTAAACAGTGGTTGAAGTCGTTGTTGGGCGTTTTCAAGGGTCGTGCGCCCGTGAGTTGCGCTGATGAGTTGATGCGTGCTGATTATTATGGTCCGCGGTTGAATCAGTTGTTGCGGTTTGAGGATCGAAATGGAATGGCTTGTGGTTTGGAATCACGGAATCCATTTGCCGATGATGTGGTCATGGCGGATGCATGGCTCAATGCTTGGGGTGATGATACGTGGAGTTTGGAGGGATCGCTTTCATCGAAGTTGGTGGATGGGTATTCGAAGGGGTACTTGCGACAGGCGATGCAGGGGCTGGTTCCGGATGCCGTGTTATGGAGAACCGATAAAAAGGGATTTACAGTACCGGCGGGGTTGTTGACATTGAATTCACTTGCGGTTTGGGAACGATGGATATTGTCAGATTGTTTGGATGGTATGGTGAGGCGCGGGCAGCGCCTATCGGCGCTGGCCCGCGCCCGAAAAATCGCTACAGCTCAGCAAAATCCGACAAGTAATACAATCGCCCAAGCCAACCTAAGCCCCAAAGAAGAAGCCCTTTTGGCCCAGATTTTTCGGTGGGCTGCCGTGGCTTGCTTTTTAGAAATAGTTTATCCTAAGAAAGAAGTGGCATGAAAGATCACGATGGCGGACCTATAAAAACCTTCGGTTGGCAATTGGCCAAAGCGGTTTTGGCAGCCGTGGTGGTCATTGTTTACTCCCGTGTGATGGGGGCTTACGGACGTGGAAGCCTATCGATTCTACTGTTGAATTTGCAAATGGTGTTGATGGTCAGTGAATTGGTTGCCGGCGGCGCCCTTGCCAATGTGCTATCGCAATACCCCGCCAAACGCATCTTACCCACCGCTTGGATATTTCTGTTGCTGGTTTTGATATTGGGTTATTGTGTGGGTTGGTTTCAATATGTTTTGCCCAATCAAGGCGATTTGCCGTTGAATTTTGATCATCCGCACATCATCCACCTCAATCTCTTGTTTTTTCAGGGGTTGTTCCTGGGATCGTTGGCCATACAGTATAATGTTTACCAAGTAAAGGGTTGGGTGCAGCAGCGTAACAAGTTGCAAGTGATGTTGGAAGTGTTTAAACTGTTGGGTATCGCATTCTGCTTGGAAGCCATCCATGGTTACTTATTTCCAAGGATTAGGGCCATTGATTTGAG
>JBJTNN010000086.1:0-8944 GCA_046074125.1 Bacteroidota bacterium | reverse complement strand
CACAAACCTATGCCAATCGCTCGGTTGACATCGATCAATTTCGCAGTTACACATTCGAACTGCGATTGAAAAAACGATACCAAGTAGGAAAGATATCGAACAGTTTCACGGCCGGCATCCGGGCCTTCAACAATGTGCTATGGCGCCGACAGTTGGGCAAAGGAACCACATTCACCGATTTTGACTTATCCGTAGAACCGAACAGTTTCAAACGCGATTTGAAATTCCACAGCCAAAGCCTGGCACTTTCGGTTGAAAACGCCATCAACATGTCGCCGGGATTCACCATTTCTCCAGGTTTTCGATACGAAATTGGGAACACAGCATCGTATGGTAGCATCAGTTACTTGCTCAGCGACAGTATTCCGAGAACTATCCATCATAACATACCCGCATTGGGATTATCTACACGATACAAACCCAACTCGATGGGTGGAGAATTCATTGCCGGCGTGAGTCAAGCCCATCGACCGGTTATCTTCAAAGACATCATTCCTGGTTCCGCACTTGAGCGCACAGCCCGGGGGCTCAAGGATGCTCGCGGTTACAACGCCGAAATCAACTATAGCAGAACACATTTTTTAATCAGTAAAAAGCAACAAAGTGCATCCTCTCAAAAACAACAGCATCAGTGCATCCAATATTCACTGAGTCTTTACCAAACACAATACAACAACAGGATGGGCAACTGGGTGATGTTCGACAGCCTGAATGCCGTCAATTACATTCAAAAAACCAACATTGGCAATAGCAGAACCCGGGGCTTTGAATGCTTGCTCAAATACGAATTGGGTTCCACAAACAAACAGCGAGAATTCAGCATTGTGAATGCCACCGCCATTCAGCAAGCCAAATATTTACAGGCCACCGCCATTGTGGGCGGCAAAAACACCAGCATCGCAGGCAACCATGTTGAAGGTGTCCCCGTGGTTATCAGTAGAACCAGCCTAAATTTCCAACACAAACAGCTCCGAGCGACATTGCTTTACAGCTATGTAAGTGCCCAATTCAGCGATGCGGCCAACACCGTAGCAATTTCGGCCAACGGCTCTGTGGGGAAAGTACCAAGTTATGGCTTGGTGGACCTCAACTGGACCTATGCAATCAACAAGAATTTTCAGATCAGGGGGAGTGTCAACAACCTGCTTAACAAGCAGTACTACACCAAACGCCCCACAATGTATCCCGGCCCAGGAATTTGGCCCTCTGATGGTCGTGGGTTTTGTTTGGGATTGACGTTGCAGTTCTAAAAACGAAACGCTCTATCAATTACGAAACCTACAATTGAAGGTTTTTCATCCATTCGGAAAGAAACTTCATGGAGTTTTTGTAAAATTGTATCTACTTTTCACAATGAAACCCCTAAAACATTACTTCATCGCTGGCTTATTGTTGGTGGCAGGAGCGCAGTTAACCGCCCAGACCGACATGGATGGCTTGATGATGGCCAAACGAAATTTGTGTGGTGGCGTGGTGGTTGGACAGTCACAATGGAATCACTATTGGGAAGGGCAATTATACCGCAACAACCTGAACATCGGCACTTTGCAGTCGCAAATGGCGATGGCCATGGCCAACTACGGGGTTTCAAATAAATTCAACATCATCGCATCGGCGCCATACATCGAAAATCACGCGACCGCAGGTACGCTGAGAGGACAAAAGGGCTTACAAGATTTGTCGATGACGGCCAAATGGGAATTCTTCGGAAAAGGCTACAAACATGCCTACGTGAGTTTGTTGGCCTTGGGATCCGTTTCTACCCCCCTAACCAATTATGTAGCGGATTATTTGCCGTTGGCCATCGGGATGCGCAGCAAAACGGCTTCCGGAAAATTGATGATCGACATACAACGCAATCGTTGGTTTGCCACGGCATCGGCCCAATATACACAAAGGGGCAATGTCACCATCGATCGTGAGGCGTACTTCACAACCAAAATGATTTACAGCAACATCGTTGCCATGCCCGCTGTCTTTTCCAGCAATGTTCGGTTGGGTTATCGAAAAAATGCTGACCTGATCATCGAAGCCGTTTACGACCGCATGAACACCTTGGGTGGATTCGATATTCGCAGAAACGACATGCCCTTTTTAAGTAACAACATGGAAGCTTCGCGCATCGGACTGAATTGGAAACTGCCCGTACCCAAAATATCGGGGATGAGTTGGATGGGCAATGCCACAATTACCATCGCAGGGCGCAACATGGGACAGAGCCATATCTTCATGACAGGCTTGGTTTACCAAGGCGAGTTCAAAACCAAAAACACCCCTAAAAAATGAAATCACTGAAACTCTTTGGGGCCTTGTTGGTCGCCACCGCGCTGTATATCGGATGTAAAAACGAGGTCGTGTCCGAAAACGATGTCTTCCCCGCTTTGCAGCCCCTAAACACCGATACCGGTGCAGGCAACTGGAAACCGATTTTATTGACCAAGCCCGACGAATTTGCGGTTGCCTCTCCCATTGCCGTTACGGCCGCCGATTACAAATTGGAATTATTGGAGATCAAGAGTCGCCAAAACCAAATTACCGACGAAGAAAGAGAAAACATGAACTATTGGAGCGCGGGGGTGGTTTTGCGTTGGAACGAAATCATGCGGGAGCTTGTGGCCAAATACAATTTACCGCCATTCCAAAACCCAGACGGCACCTACCCCATTCCTAGCGCTGCCAATCCTTTGGCTTATCCCTTCTTCCCTTTCGCTAACCCTCCCTACGCGGCCCGGGCTTATGCCTATTTATCGGGTGCTCAATACGATGCATTGGTTGCCGCTTACCACTACAAATCGAAGTTCAGACGCCCACGCCCGGCAAAAACAGACCCATCCATCAAGCAATTGATCCCGATGACCGCTGATTTTGTCTATCCCAGCGAAGAGGCCGTTGCTGCGGGTGCTTCAGCAGCGATATTGACATTGATGTTCCCCGGAGAGCAGGAATTCATCCAAACCAAATTGAACGAGTGTACTTCAGCCAGAATATTGGCGGGGGGCAATACGCGCAGCGATATCGATGCGGGTGTTGCTTTGGGAAAAGCCGTGGCAGGCAAATTCATCGCCCGCGCGCGCACCGATGGAGCTGGCAAAGCCGTTGGTACACCCAGCGATTGGCAATTTTTGAAAGACCGCACCGAAGCAAGGGGCGAAGTGGCTTGGCTTAGCCAAGAAAGCCCAGCTAGACCTCCCATGTTGCCCTTGTTTGGCAAAGTGATGAGTTTTCTAATGGATACCACCGAAGTCGTAAACAGTAGGCCCACCCCTCCTCCAGCAACCAACTCCGCCCAATTCAAAAAAGAATTGGACGAAGTTCTGTGGTTTAGCCAACACCCCGATCGCGACCGCATGAAAGTGGTCCATTTCTGGAGCGATGGCGCCGGAACCTATGCCCCCCCAGGCCACTGGAACGACATAGCCTGTGAGGATTTTGTAAAGCAGCGTTGGAGCGAAGTGCGTTGGGCCAGAAACCTTGCGTTGTTGAACTCCAGTATGTTCACAGCCGCGGTATGTTGCTGGGATGCGAAATACTACTACTACAACCCTCGTCCCTCACAAATGCATGCCGATTGCAAAACGTTGACTGGACTGCCCAATTTCCCGGCGTTCACGAGCGGACATAGTACGTTCAGCGGTGCGGCAGCAGCATTCCTCAGCCACGTTGTCCCCGACCAAGCCTCACGATACATGTCGATGGCCGACGAGGCCAGCAAAAGTCGACTCTGGGGTGCTTTGCATTACCGCAGCGACATAGAAGTAGGTATGGCTATGGGTATTGCCATTGGCGGGAAAGCCATTGAGCGTGCCAAGACAGACGGCGCAGAGTAAAGTTACAAGTATCGCAATCCTCCCGTATTTTCGCGGGGCGATGCCATCTTCTGTGCACACTGAACATCCCATCAAAACTTGGGCCCAAGAACTGGGATTTTTGGCTTGCGGTTTTGCCAAGGCAGAAAAGCTTCAGGAAGAAAAAATCAACCTCAATCAATGGCTGTCCAAAGAATTCCATGGCAACATGCAGTACATGGAAAACCACAAGGCTATGCGTTTAGACCCTACCCTGTTGGTGCCCGGTGCAAAATCGGTCATCAGCTTGGCATACAATTACTTTCCGAAAATTGCGCAGCCCCAACCTAAACTTTCCACCCAAAACGGAAACAATCTCTCCAACAATCACTATCCATCCACAGCATCCGACCCAGCAAGCGAGACCAAACCCCTGATCGCCAAATACGCTTGGGGCGATGATTACCACAGGGTAATAAAAGACAAATTGTTTGTGCTCATGGATCGCATCAAAAACCAACACCCCGAATTTGAGGGACGGGCATTTGTAGACAGCGCTCCAGTCATGGAACGACAGTGGGCGGTCAGAGCGGGATTGGGATGGATTGGCAAAAACAGTTTGCTGCTGCGAAAGGGGGTCGGCAGTTTTTTCTTTTTGGCAGAAATCATCAGCAATTTAGAGCTTCAGCCCGATACGGCTCAAACAGACCATTGCGGGGAGTGCACGGCATGCATAGACGCTTGTCCAACCCAGGCCATCGTTCAGCCGCAAGTCATCGATTCTAGGCGCTGTATTTCTTACCTCACCATTGAAGACAAATCTTGGCCCAAAGCAGACACGGCAACCACTACACCCTCGGAATATCAACCCGCAAATTCCGAAAAACCCGGATTGAATACACTGTCATCGTCAACCCCAACCCAACCCGATACGGGGCAGTGGGCCTACGGGTGCGATGTTTGTCAGGATGTTTGTCCATGGAATCGCTTTGCCACACCGCATCAAGAGCCTTTGTTCGAGCCACGAGAATTGGTGGGATGGTCGCACCGCGAATGGAAAGAAGCCCTGCGTGAGCCCGCGCGCATCAAACCCCAGTTAAAAAATTCACCCATGCAGCGCGCGGGCCTCCCCAAACTTGTGGCCCAAATCAACCTCGCCTTGAATTCCGAGCCAAAACCTATACTGTAGGCAGTGTAATGGTGAAGGTGGTTCCCTCCCCCTCCTTGGTTTGATAGGTGATTTCCCCGCCCAACTGCTCAACGATCTTGCGAGAAATGGCCAGCCCCAACCCCATGCCCGAATTTTTCGTAGAAAAATTCGGTGAGAAAATCTTATCGCGCAACGCCTCTGGAATCCCCTTCCCGTTGTCCTTAAATTCAACCACCACACGGCTGCCCTTCACCTTCAATTCCGCCGCAATTTCCCCGGTTCTGCCCTCCGGAATCGACTGAATGGCATTCTTCAAAATATTTGTAAATACCCGCCCCAATTGCAATGGATCCGCCATCACCCGAACATCCTCTTTAACAAATTTCCAATCAATGGGCATATCGCTCTCCTTACCCAGTAGCAATACCGCGTCCGACACCACCTGCACCAAATTCACCTCCTGCAATTTTGGCTCTGGCATCTTGGCAAACGAACTAAATTCCTCGGCCATCTGCGACAAAGAATCTATCTGACGTATCAGCAATTCACTCGTCTTCTGAATTTTGTCTTTCAAATGCTCATCGTTCCGCTGTAAGGAAAATTGCAAATGCTGCAACGACAGTCGCATCGGCGTGAGCGGATTCTTGATTTCATGCGCCACCTGTTTGGCCATTTCCCGCCATGCGCCCTGACGTTCACTCTCCGCCAACAAATTCAAGCTGTTCTCCAACTCAACAATCATCTTGTTGTACTCCTTCACCAACAGCCCAATTTCATCGTTTTTATCCCACTCCAACGGCTGATTTCTTTCACCAATCTTTACCGATGCCAATTGCTTCCGAATCAAATTCAAGGGCAGCGCAATTCGCTGAGCCACCAAATAAGCAATCACAATCATGATGGCAAACACCAACGCAAACAAATTGATGATGGTCACCGCATACTCCGAAATATCGCGATACAAATCCCTCCGGTTTGAAAAATAGGGCAAATTCAAGTACCCCTTCACCTGCAAATCTTTGTTCAATAAAGCTGTGTAAGAAGAGATGTAATCCAAATCACCCAGATTCTCATTCACCAAAGAGGTAGACGACCCCAACGCATCCATTTTCCGGTAAACCGCGGGATTCATCAACCGGCCCCGAACACTCTCAGCAATCAACCGATCATTCGTAGACACCAACAACGTTCCATCGGCACGATATAAGTTGATGTCCGTATTGTAATATTCCGCCAAATCGTAAACCAACCCCGTTTGATACTTGTCGTACACCGCATCAATGTTGATCTTACTGCTCAATTTCGAAGCGATTTCATGCGTTTTCTGTCGGAGTTCATCCTTCTGACTCTCCGTATAATTCCGCACGAAATAGTTTACCGTCACAAACAAAACCACCAAAAATGTGGCAAACACCATCCACGTCACATACAACTGCAGTCGGTTCGAGATAAACAATTCACCCTGATTGCCCAGCGGCATGCGGCTCCGCAGATTTTTCAAAATCTTCACCTTCCTGCCGGTAATTTCACCCATGGCGATCAAGCGCTGCCTCAACCACAACACAAAATAGTACAGCATCACCAGCATGATCCCACCCAATCCCAACACAGTAAAACCGGTCAACGACGAAATAAAATCCACCTCACTGCGCGAAAGTACCACCGTGTTCTTGGCACTGTCTTTCAACACATAATGACTCACACCTTCCTGGGTCACAAATCCCGACAAACTATCAAATGCATTGGCCAAAGGGTAATCCTCGGAACCGTATGAATAGTTCAACCGATTGTTGTTGTAAATCGCGAAACTATATTGGTTGTCGGAATACAATGGCTCCAATACGTTGCGATTAAACAAATCGCTCAAACGTCCTTCCATGGAAGACAATCGCGGCGACAATATCACAAAATAAACCCCGTGATAGCCAGCGGCACTACTCACATCAAACCTACCAATAAAACTCCCTTTGAGTTTGTAGTTGTTTACCTTCACGAAGTTACCGGTGATCGGGACACAATCTTCACTTTTGAACAACTGTTGGATGGATGGAAAATCGTAGGAATTCTCTTGTCGGTAAGACCTACCCAACGCATTAAAATCCAAAAAGTTCACTTCAAAATCACTGATGTAAGGACCAAAGTACAATTCCCGCAATCGCTTTTCGAATTCCGCTTTGGTTTCATCGGTACAGGTGTAATAATCAACGATGCCTTTGTCGACCAACAACTGCTTTTCCGTCTGTCCCAACCTGGCGGCGGTTTCAGTATCGGTACCTTCCAATAAATTCTGGGCCAATTGGGTGCGGGTGCGCTTTTCTTTGATGGCACTCTCCTCACCGAAAAGACTACTCACAACCACCCCGGCCAACACCACACGAAGCACTACGCGGAGCCAATCTTGTCGGTCCGACAACCACCACTCAAACCCCATCCATGCATACACAAACCCGAGCCAATAAGGGAACAAAGCCTGCAAATCCCAATTGGTATGGACAAACACGAGGGGCGGCAGTGTGTGGGCCACAGAAATCAACCGAACAATCCAGGGTTTTTGCTTGTGGAGTTCGGTCCAAGCAAATCCGTGCAATCGATAAAAAATCACCCATTGCGCAGCGAGAATAATCACGGCCACGAATGAAAACAGCCCCAAACGGTGGAACTGCTGAAAATCGAGGTTGATTTGTCCCTCTTGCACCAGATTCACCCCGTTTCGCAGCAGCCAAACCAACAGCCACAAACTCGCTTGCATCGCCAAATTGGCCATGATGAACGGACCCAATTCCCACTGCGTTTTCCGAACCCACTGCTCCAACCATCGCACCAAACTGCTGATAAAAAACAACCCGAGCGACGTGAAAAATATCAATTGTCCGAGCGAACCACCACTCCAAGAAGCATAAAACAAATCGGGCGTAAACAACGCAGTCTCCCTCAATCCCATGAGCGTGTACCCCTGCAAAAACAGCCAGTAAATCCCCAACCACACCAACGTTAAACCGAAAACCACCGCAATGTGTAACTTTTCCGTTTTGTATAGGTTGAACAACGCCAAACTCACCAACAAACAGCCCGCCAAAAAGAGCAAATCAAACCAAATGGGGTGTTGGAAATTATTGACCACCAAATAGAACAATTCCACATCTGGAACAATCACCGGGGTTGAATTCTCTACCGGATTGCGCGAAATGGAATATTCAACCGGCGTTGGATCTTGAAAACCCCGATTCTGCGTGTAAGAAACCGATTTCGCCTCGATCAACGGCAGCACGTAGGCAAACGATTTGCCATCGCGCCGAGCGTGATAAACCGCCACAAACCAATTTCCCTGCTTTTGCAACTCAATGGACTTCTCGAAGTTGGCCGATATCTGATAATTTTGGGTAGACCAGTAAATGGGACTTCCGAATTCAAACACGAAAAAGTCTATGTTCTTTTTGCTCAGCGACTTGGCATATTGTGCGTAGGTTTTCCAAGAAAGGTGGGTGCTTTTGAGCAGCAATTGTTCCTGCCGATTGATGGAATCATCGACCTGCTTCACCAATTCCGCCGCTTCGATCATGGCCAACTCAATGGCATCAGACCGCGATTTGAGTCCTTTTTCGGCACCCAAATTCTGCTCCCGCACCATAAAAACCTGAGACACCGCGATCAAAATCGCGCCCAAAAAGATCAACAGAGAATTGCGCTGAAAAAGATTCATTTGGTTCGGTTTACGTCAAAGATAACCCTTTCGTCGGAGTGAGCGAAGTTTTACAGGTATCGGTGCGATTGCAAATACCCCTGCACGTAATCGGCCACCGCCACCTCCAATGGGGTAAATGGCAGTGTATAACCCGCCATTTTCAGCCGCTGCATATTGGCTTGTGTATGGTATTGATAGCGATCGCGAATGTCTAACGGCATATCCACATACGCCACCTGCTCCGGTGCATCAACGGCCGCAAACACCGCTTTCACCAAATCCAAAAAGGTCCTACACTCGCCCGTGCCCAAATTGTACAGCCCACTA
>JBJTNN010000085.1:0-3390 GCA_046074125.1 Bacteroidota bacterium | reverse complement strand
CAATAAACTGAACCCACGCGTGCTCCGCCACACCACCCACAGCCACAGGATGTACAAAACCCTGCTTGCCTTCGGTGGCTTCCGGACACCATTCATCACCTGCAACAACGCCAACAACTCCCCAGCCAATTTCAGCGCATTCACCATCTTACCCTTCGCGTACCCCGGATGCGCACTGATCCCATAAAAATGGACCTTGGCACCATCTGCACTAAACGTCTCGTCCTCATAACACCCACGCTCACCCGCATCCAACGTATAACCCACATGAGCCCCCAATTTTTCAATGTTTACCTTGTCAACACCCCGTCCGATTTCCTCATCCGGCGTGAACAATATCTTCACCACGCCATGGGGCAGCGATGGATGATTCACCATGTGCTGCACAAAATCCATGATCACCGCAACCCCCGCCTTGTCATCAGCCCCCAACAAAGTGGTTCCACTCGCCGTCACTATGTCATCGCCCAATCGCTCCAACAAATATGGATGCTCCTTGGTCGTAATCACCTGCGATGGGTCATCGGGCAACACCAAATCCTGTCCCTGATAATTTCTATGCACCAATGGCTTTACACCCGCACCCGTGCAGTCTGGCGACGTGTCAACATGCGCACAAAAACACAACACCGGCACCTCATGATCCACATTCGATGGCAAAGTAGCATACACATACCCAAACTCATCCAAATGGGCATCCTTCAATCCCATTTCCAAAAGCTCCTGCACCAGCACACGCGACAAATCCTTTTGCTTTTCTGTGCTCGGTTGGGTTGGACTGTTTGGGTCGCTCTGGGTATCTATCTGTACGTACTCGCAAAAACGCGTTTCTATGGATTTCATGGTTAATGGATGCTTACTAATTTCTTTCTATTCGATGTTCGATGTTCGATATTTCTGTTTCAAGTTGGCTCGGCCGAATGATTCTGTGTAGATATTCCAAACGCACTTACACCAAATCGGTCAAGCTCATCTCTAAAGCCTTGGCGCTCAAACCGGTCGACTTAGGATTGAACTGACGCAAGCGCATCATGCTGCCGTGTATGATCTGACTTACATCCTTGAAAATGGCTACGTCGGTTACCTCCGCGTCTTGCTTCATCAAATAGCCAAATACCCGGGCCATGCCACAGTTTGCCATGAAATCAGGAATTACCGCAAATTGGGAATCGGCAAGCTGGCTAATGGGTCCCATGAAAATTTCTTTGTCCGCAAAAGGCACATTCGCACCGCAACTCACCACTTCGATACCCGCCTTACCCATGCGCAACACTTGATCCTCAGTCACCAACCTCGAAGCGGCGCCTGGAATAAAAATCTCCGCAGGCAAATCCCAAATGCGTTCGTTCACTTCCTCAAACGACAACATATTTGGCGCATTCAAAGCATTCCCGTTCCGGTTGTTGAACAACGCCACAATTTCGTCATGTCCCAACCCCTTTGGCTCAATAATTCCGCCCACTCTGTCGATAATACCGCCAATGCGAACCCCGTATTTGGTGAGGTAAAATGCCGCCGCGGCCGCTACGTTCCCCCAGCCCTGAATGATGGCCAGTTTGCCGTTCATGAATCCCCCGTAAACCTCGTAGTAATGACGCACAGCCTCAGCCACACCCCATCCGGTAATCATGTCGGCAATGGTATAATTCTTCGACAAATCAGGGGTCAATCGCTCATCAGTAATCGGCAACAACACCCCAGTTTGCAAACGTGAAATCGCCTTCAATTTGTCCTCCGCGCTATACGATGTCAAATGTCCGTTCACCACCCCTTCTTGAGGATGCAAGATCCCCAAATTGGCCGTCATGGGAATCACCTCATGGATTTCATCCACGTTCAAATCCCCACCTGTTCCGTAGTAGTTTTTTAACAAAGGTCGCACCGCCTTATACCAACGCTCCAACACCCCCTTTTTGCGGGGATCGGCAGGATCAAAATTGATTCCACTCTTTGCACCGCCGATGGGCGGACCTGCGATGGTAAACTTCACCTCCATCGTCTTGGCCAAACTTTCCACCTCGCGCTGATCCAATCCCTTTCTCATTCGGGTACCCCCACCCGCCGCACCACCGCGCAACGAATTGATTACCACCCAACCCTCGGCTTCCGTTTCACTGTCTTTCCAAGCAAATACGATCTCGGGCTGCTTGCCCTCAAATTTTTCTATCAGTCTTTCTAATTTCACGATGCGATATATTTCTGTTCGATACTGTCTGTGTTTACTGCCATTGGCCAAAATCACCATCCAAAGACCCCGCCACCCAATCGGTGCTCGCTCCGGTGGCTGAACTCAGCGTATTGTTTTTATTCTTCACCCGCATGGCACCGAGCAAAGCAAATATCATAGACTCCTTGTAATTGACCAATTTATCATCTGGCACCACCACGTTGCACTCGGTTTCAGAACGCAAAAAATCAACCAACGTTTTGTTGAATGCGCCCCCACCGGTAACCAACAATTTGCATTGATCCAAGGGTTTCTCTGCGATGGTCTCCAACGCGCGCCTAACCTGCACAGCAATGTGCATCACCAAGGTTTTCATTCGGTCTTCCACCGATAAATCATCAAACTCGCGCACGATGTGCCAGAAATTCTTGTTGATCCACTCACGGCCCAAACTCTTGGGGAACGATTGACCATAAAACGGAATTTCATTCAAGGCATTCAACAAAGTGTAATCGATTTCACCGGCCTCCGCCAGTGCCCCGTCCTCATCGTATTGCAAATTACGCTCCCTGGCCAATCGGTTCAACACAATGTTACACGGCGATATATCAAACGCGATGCGCTTGCCTTGATGACTCGACGATACATTGCAAAAACCACCCAAATTCAAACAGAAATCATAATCAGAGAACAACAAATCATCGCCCAATCCCACCAATGGTGCCCCCTGTCCGCCGAGGCCAACGTCGGCCCGACGAAAATTCGACACGACTGGCACTTTCGCGAAGGCATTCAACGTGGCGCCATCGCCAATTTGCGCTGTCAACCACCCTTTTGGATCGTGGAAAATGGTATGTCCATGCGAAGCCACCAAATCGGCTTTTTGTCCTGTTTGTTGAAAAAATGCGGCGGCCAACTCACCCAAATACCGACCGTAAAACACATCGGTTTTGGCATACAGCTCGGCATTTTGATACCGCAGCTGACTCAACCGCACCCGCCAAGTTTCGCTGTAGGGCACAGTTACGCCTTCCAAGATTTCCACTTGCCAGCCTTTGGCGGTTTCGTTTACATCGCAGAGTGCCAGGTCAACCCCGTCCATACTGCTGCCACTCATGATACCTAATACCTTCATTTCAGTTTGGGTAACGATGATGATATCGTTGCTGCTGCAAAAATAGGAACGATTTGAGGCGGTTTCACCGATAATTTTTGTAACTATG
>JBJTNN010000084.1:0-10357 GCA_046074125.1 Bacteroidota bacterium | reverse complement strand
TGCTTCTATGGACGTTACTACATATACAAAAACCACAGCGATTGCCTTTTTGTCGGGTCTGTCTGTTTTTGCCGTGGACAGCAAATACAAGGTAGGGGCTGTTATTGTGGTTGTGAGAGAAAACGGATAAGCCAAGAGTTTAATCTGCGGAATGGCCAAAACTCGCTGATTGCCGAAGCTATCGGTAATGTATAAGCCCACAGTGTTACCCACTACTTTGTTGTAAACCAAATACTGCTGTGAGTCTTTTCTGCTTGTTATTATTTGCGCCTTTCGTACGTAGTGATTGTTTTTGGTATTGCTCTGAACCTCAAGTTTGGTCGTTCGCAGATATTGGGCTACCTCTGGCGATAAGCGCACCCGTGTTTGTGTTTTTCTATAGAGGGAATTGCAACTGCTGAACAGCATCAACAATGTCAAAAAGAAAAGGGACTGTCTTCGTTGCATTCCATCAAGGGTTAGAATCGGATGGTCTCTACAAAATCATTGAGCGTTTGGTAGGGTTTTCGGATGTAGGTGCGGGTGAATTTGGTATTGAATTGCTGCGAATCGGTGAGTTCTATATCGAATTGAACGGTATCCAAGGCGTACAAATTCACAGTGTACATATTTTCCATGAGGATTTGCGCGGTGTCGCCACTTTGGATGTTGCGATAGAAGGTTTGGGTATCGCGTACGTAAACGGAATTGTAGTTATATCCTCCGTAACTAACGACGGTTTTGTTATACACCCGGTTGGACTGATTGTTTTGCAAAATTTGCAAAATCTTGAAGCGATAATCTTCATTAAACCACATATCGCAGGAGGAAATGGTGAGCAGCAACAGGGCAATCAGGCCCAATTTGTACGGTGTTTTCATGTTAATTATTGAGGCGGATTTTTAGACCCATGTTAAACTGGTAGAGGGTGTTTTTGGTTTTGAAACTTTCAATTTGGCTAAAGCCGATGTTTTGGATGCGTTCGCTGGTAATGCCCGGGGCGATGACTTCCCAAGTTTTGAGGTTTTGGGTGGTAGTATAGTCGATGTGCGACTCGATTCGGGTGATTCTAAAATCCAGGGTGAGCGACACCGTTTGGGTGAGTTGATTTTCATATTGGATGAAACCGGCAATCGGCGGGAAAAAGTATTGCAGGTTTGGGATGAATTCTCTTTGGAAGATCATGATACTGTCGGTACCCAGCGTGCGGTTGAAAAGTAGTTTGGTGGTGTCTGACAAATCCGGTGCAGATTTCCTTTTGAAGCTCCCCAGGCCCGCGCCCAACCCAATGGAAAGGGTTGATCCGGGAAGACTATGGTTTACATAGGCCATTTGCAAGGTGGTGGTGTTGCATTGGAAATCGGTGGGTTGATTTCGGGTGTGGTGCATGCCCCAACGAAAGTTGTTGCTGGGTTGAATTTGCAGTTCAAATGAATACCAGGGTGATTCTCCCAAGCGGGGTTCGGGTGATTGAGAGAAGGCGCGCCCAACAAGTCCATAGCCCGCGCTGGCATTCAAAAACACGGGAAACGTCTTTTGGTATTCGGCGTTGAGGTAAGGCGTGACGTTAGGATTTACTGGGGCTGTAATGGTGTACAGTTTTTCTTTTTGAAGGGTGTCGACGGTTTCTACGGCGCTCAAATCCGACAGTGAAAAACTGCGGGGTACGGCATAGGGTTGGTGTTTATTGACGAGGTAGACCAGGGGTACAGTGAGGGCATCGGTGCTAAAGTTAAGCACACCAATGGCAACCAGGGCCAATGCGTCCCAGTTGTTGTAGCGACTGTGGGGATTGCTGTTGGCGAGAACACCCACGGCGATCACGGGGGTGGCGGTGGTTGTCAGGGCAACTGGAAAAGCTTTCAGTTTGGTCTGGGGAATGGCAACGTTGCGCATTTTTCCGGTGGTGTCGCTCACTTCGAGAATGACCGAGGTGCCGCTCAATTTTCGGTATTGGAGGTAGTAGGAACTATCGTATGGATTTGCGTAGATTTTGGGCTGTCGGGTAACGAGTTTGGGTTGGTTGTTGTGGATCAACAGGTTTTGTTGCGACAGGTATTCGGCAACGGGAGGCGAAAGTTGCACGGAGGTATGACTGCTGCGGAAGGCGCTATTGCAACTGGCAAAGAGTAGGGCGATGCTAATGATAAAGAGGCATTTACGCAACATACTTACAATAATAGGGTACAGATGCGGAAAATGGGTGAATGGCTTGGCAGGAATCGACAAACGGGATTTGGGCAAAAAGAGAGGGGCGGCCAACGGCCGCCCCTCTCTTTTTATTTACTTCGGGAATTAACCTTTGAGATTGAAATCCGAGCGTAAAATTTATTTTTTGTGTGGTTTAGTCAACCATCAACTTGCGGCTACCTACACCGTCGTTGAATTGCATTTGCACTACATAAATACCTGCAGGCACGTTCAATTCGTATACGTTGTGGATACCGTTCACGTTGAACTCACGCACTACGCGACCGTTCAAGTCAACCAAAGTAGCACCGGTCAACACACGGTTTTCCCAGTTGTTGTGGATGATCAATTGGTTTTTGGCTGGGTTAGGAGCCAAAGTTACGTTTGAACCCAAATTGGTTTCTTCGATACCTACAGAGGCAACCAAGCCCAAAGTAACCGCAATACGTGGCGCCATGTAGCCCATTACTGAATCAACATATTTCATCGCTTTGGTTTTGCTCCACATGGGGTTAGAGGCTTTGATACCCGCCAAAATCACAGGAGGATTGTATGGAGGATTTGGCAATGCATTGATTTTGGTTGTATCGTACCACTCGTAAGGACCTGAAGCGTTGGCCAAGCCTGCGATAGGGAACAAACCATCAACGCCTTTGTTCAATTTGTTGGCTTCAGTGGTGTAAACGTCCATTACTTTTCCTTTGTAAGGAGCGGTATTGCCCAAGCGTTGGCAGCGAGACATCGCATCGAAACCACCGCTAACTTCAACCACTTGCAAGGTAGTACCAGGTACGTTTACCATGCCAGTAGTGTAAGGCGCGAAAGGATCCATGATAGAGTGTGCCCAGATCAAAGGAATTTCACCGGCTTCCATCCAAGTAGAGTCACCAATGGCACCGCCCACGGCGAAAGCCAATTTGGCGTTTGAGGTGTATCCTACGTGGTTAGATTTGCAGAAACCACCCATGGCTGGGTTGTCTACACCGATACCGAAACGGTCACCCCAAATGGTGTCGTTTACCATCACTTTACCAGTTGTAGCATCGCGGAATTTGATGCTCTTGATTTCGCTCTGACGGTCGATGCTGGCGTAAGCACTGGTGATATAACCACCGGTACCGTTACCACCTACAGCGATTTTTGTGGTGTCGATGTTGTAAGGGTTACCGCCTTCTTTCACGCTTTTCTTCATGAAACGAACGCAGGTAGCCAAATCTTGAACGCCTTTGTAAGCGGCATTGATGATCCCTTGTTTACGGGCATCAACGGTTGCTGCTGCAGGGTTCCAGCCCATGCGGTAGGTCATAGAGGCAACCACGTAACCACGCTTGGCCAATGACATACAGAAAGCCACAGTTGCACTGTCGTCTTTGTAACCAACAGGACTGTTGTTAGAGTAACGGGGCAAGAAAGAACCCGTGTGGGTGAAGATAATCAACGGTCTGTTGCTAGCGCCATCTTGGGGCTCGTAGATGTCGGCAGACATGGCCACGAATCCATACCCTGGAGCCATAGAAACTTTGCTGGTCAAAGTGGGCGTACCTGTGAGTACAGTGTAGTTGTCACCGTACACCACGTTTTTGGTAACCTTGATCTTGTCGGCAGTCAAAACTTCGTCCACATATTTAATCTGGGCGATTGCGCTTGAGGCCAACACAACTGACAAGGTAGCGAGTAATGTTTTTTTCATATTGTTTTATTTGGTTTTTTTACAAACTTAGGGATTTATATCAAACTTATTATCTTTCAATTATAAGTCAAAATAGACAGAGAAATAGGCCATTCTACCAATTCTTGGTCCGCCATATACTTGCATCACTTTGTTGTTGGTGAGGTTGCTGGCGCCCATTTTAATCATCGCTTTGTATTTGGGCACTACCTTAGAAAACATGACATCTAGCAAGTAGTAGGTGGGAACATCGCCGGTAAATTGCGGACTGCCTTCGAATCGAAATCCTTGGATCCATTTGTAGTTAACACTGAATCCGAGGTTCTGAATTTTGAGTTTTTTAATGGCCAAATTTTGACCTCCCAAAGACACATTGAATTTATTTTTTGGGGTATTAAAGGCTGGGATGATGGGGTCTAGGTTGTTGGTTTTGTTCAATTGGTTGAACGAGTAGTTCACGCCGGCTGTGTAATTTTTGGCGAAGAAATAGTTGGTTCCGATGCTCACGCCCATGGTGGTTACGGTGCTTTCGGCGTTGGTTGCAATGCGGTAAACTTGTCCGCCAGAAATATAATTGATGGTATAATCAATGGTGGGGTCGATACCAATTTTGTATCCAATAAAGTCTTCGTAATAGCTGAAGTAGGCACTGGCATCGATGTTGAGTTTGTTGGATGCCATGAACGATTTGTAACCCACTTCAATGCTTTTCACTTTTTCGGGGCGAACGGGGTCTACGTTGAACCACTGCAACTTTTTCAAATCGGTGGTAAGGCCACTCAACGCATCGTACAGTGAAGGAATGGTCACCAGACTGTCGTACCCAGAGATGTTGCCCAGCAAGATGGCTCTTCCTACGTTGTAATAGAGGTATTGATCGGCGAGTGTAGGATTGCGCACCCCAGCCGACAGGCTTACGCGGTAGTAGGTGATTTTGTTGGGGGTGTAAACCATGGATGCGGCGGGCGAAAAGATGAACGGGAAGTTGATGTTTTTATCGACCCTTGCCGTGGCATTGATTTTTAGTTTGTTGTCTTTGGAGCGCTGCTCGATACCGCCATACACGCCAAATTCGTGGTTGCGGATGACGCGACCGTTGGTATCGGAGAAAATGGTTCCCAATGAGTTGGGCGTATACAATCGTCCTGAAAAACCGGTGGTAAAATTGGTTTTGTCGGCCAGTTTGAACTTGTGTTCGCCTTGGAAGTGGTAGAGGGCACTTTTGTCGTAGAACCCGCTGCCCCCTTCGCCGAAGCTTCGGAGGGTGGTAATGGCATTTTTCAGGCTATCGAACCGCTCTGTTCCGGGCTCGAACCTTTGGTAGGTATTGGGCTGTATGGAATGGGGCATGCCTTGCCAGTTGTTTTTGCGATCGGCGAGGGCTGCACACTGCTGGTGCCAGGCCACGAGGGAGTCGCGGTTGTTGGCCATAACGGCATCCAATTCATTGAACCAGTTGGGGTTGGAAAACCAGTCGCCGGTGGGGTAACCGGGCAATTTGCGCATTTTGGGGACATAGCGATTTTTCCAATAGGAGTAGTAGTCGCCGCCCCACAAATCGTCTTGTTTAGCTGCTTTTTGCATGAGCAGCGCGGTGAACACGGCATCGTAGGTTTTGCCGGCGTCTTCGTGGGTGGCATAGACCCTCAGGAAGCCATTTTTGTCTTTGTATTCGAGGCGATTTTGCAAGAATTTAATGTCGCGCAGACTATAGCGGTTATCGCCTTGATACACGGTGGTTCCCATGCCGTAGTTGACTTGGTATTCGAACTGTCGTGCGCCGGTGGGTTTGGGACGGTAGGCGGTCATGAAAGACGTTTTGAAATTGTAGGTATTGTAATCTACGATGTCTTTTTCCATGTAGCCTTGGCGATTGAATCGCATCAAGCCGGGGTAGTCCCATTTTTGTGCTTTTGCTGTGGCGTCGTTTTCACCGGGTCTGAGGATTTCATCGCCGTAGCGGTTCACGGCATCATAGCGGCCGGGGTTGAGAATGTTATTGATACTATCCATAGGTCCGCCCGATTTCACAGCATCCATGTTATCGGCTTCCCAATCGTAGGCTTGCATGTAGAAGAGGTTGGCTTTCATGGCCCATTTTTCGGCACCGGCTTTTCCGAATGCTTTGGCGTAGCGCACGGCGGTTTCGGTGAGTCCGCGTTCGGCGACCTTCTGTTTCACTTGCAGGCCTTGGTATTTGAAGGGGTCTTTGGTTGTCATGGAGATAACGCCATTGAACGCACCGGGACCATAATAGGCGCTGGAGGCACCCACCACAATTTCTTGGTTGATGACATCGAGTTCGCTGGCGCCGAGGAAGTTTCCGAGGGAGAAGTTCAACCCGGGAGATTGGTTGTCGACCCCATCAATCACTTGCAGGGTTCTCACGGGGGAGGTGCTGTTGAAGCCGCGGGTATTGACGATGCGGAAACCGAGGCTGGCGCTGGTAACATCGACTCCTTTGAGGTGGCCGAGGGCTTCGTAGAAGTCCGAGGCCGGGGTTTCGCGGATGCTCTGCGCACCCATACTTTCTACGGTAAGGGGCGATTCTTTCAGTTTTTCTTTGAGGCGATTTTGTTTGATGTTTACCTCGCCAATTTTTTCGGCATTGTTGGGTGCAGTAGTATCGCGGGACGAGGATTGGGCTCCCAACTGAATATACGAAAAAAAGAGGACAATTCCTAGTAGTAAGCGTGATTTCATAGGCAATGAATGCGTGTCAATGGGTTGCAAGATAGGAAAGTTTTGAAATTGTAACGACAAAATGCGTAAACCAACCCTTAAGGAGCGATGATTTTTGCGTAAACTTGCACCTCTAATTATGGTAGGCAAGGAAACACTGCTGCGGGCTTGGGATTTGATTTGCACGGCCCGGGCGATGGCAAGCATCTACGAGGAAAACCGTCCGATCACCAAGTACGTTCACAGCACATCGAAAGGCCACGAGGCCATTCAGATCGCTACGTCTATGCACTTGAAGACGATCGATTATGCCTATCCATACTACCGCGATGAGTCGATGTTGTTGGCCATGGGCATGCAGCCCTATGAATTGATGTTGCAATTGTTGGCCAAGGCCGATGACCCATTCAGTGGCGGCAGAACGTATTATTCACATCCGTCGTTGAATCGGCCCGACGTCGTAAAGATGCCCCATCAGAGTTCGGCTACGGGGATGCAGACCATTCCAGCGACTGGGGCGGCTCACGGCATCAAATATTTGGAAAGTCAGCAGTTGATTACCAGCGCCGAGATGCCCATCGTTTTGTGTTCGTTGGGAGATGGCTCTGTAACCGAGGGGGAAGTGGCCGAGGCGTTTCAGATGGCCGTATTGCACAAATTGCCCATTTTGTATTTGATTCAGGACAACGATTGGGGGATTTCGGCCAGTGGCGATGAGATGCGTGCCATGGATGCGTTTGACTATGCGTTGGGCTTCAAGGGCATGCGCCGGGTAAGGATCAACGGCAGTGATTTTGTTCAGTGTTACGATGAGATGGCCAAGGCCATTGAATATGTGCGGGCAGAGCGGGCACCGATGTTGGTGCATGTGAAGGTTCCGTTGTTGGGACATCACACCAGTGGCGTGCGGAGTGAGTGGTACCGCGATGATTTGGAAAAGCACATGCGCATGGATCCTTTGCCACGATTGAAGGACCTATTGCTGTCGCTGGGAGAGGATGAAGCATCGTTAGAAAGTATCCGTGTTGCCGCAGAGGCGAGGGTATTTGAGGATTTTGAGCGCGCGAAGGCGGCGGCAGACCCAGCGCCTGATAGTTTGTTGCATCATGTGTTGGCACCATCGCCCATCGACCAAGAGCAGGGGGAACGTTCGCCTGAAAGTGCTGAAACGGTGATGATGGTGGATGCGGCTTTGCATGCGGTGGATGAAATTTTGCGCAAACGCCCCGAGGCGTTGTTGTACGGACAGGATGTGGGACATCGGTTGGGTGGTGTATTCAGGGAGGCGGCTACGCTGGCAGACAAATATGGTAAAAACCGGGTGTTTAATACGCCCATACAGGAGGCCTACATCGTAGGGAGTACAGCGGGGATGAGTGCAGTGGGCGCAAAGCCCATTGTGGAGATTCAATTCGCCGATTACATCTGGCCGGGTGTGAATCAGTTGGTGACAGAGTTGAGCAAGAGCACGTATTTGAGCATGGGGAAATTCCCGGTGGCCAGTGTGATACGGGTACCCACGGGTGCTTATGGTGGCGGGGGACCTTACCACAGCGGTACGGTAGAGAGTTCGATTTTACCCATCAAAGGGATCAAAATTGCTTACCCCAGTAACGCTGCGGACATGAAGGGCTTGATGAAATCTGCCTATTATGATCCCAATCCTGTGGTGATGTTTGAGCATAAGGGATTGTATTGGAGCAAGGTTCCTGGAACTGATTTGGCCAAAACGCCTGAGCCCGATGAAGAGTATGTGGTGCCTTTTGGAAAAGCCCGCATCGCTTTGGCGGCTTCTGATGAGGCTGTGGATTTGGGAGAATCGGTGGGTGTGGTGACTTACGGTATGGGTGTATATTGGGCCATGAATGCCGCCAAGGCGATGCCTGGGCAGGTGGAAGTGTTGGATTTGCGGACATTATCGCCCTACGACGAAGAAGCGGTGATCGCGTTAACCCAAAAGCATGGCAAAGTGTTGGTGCTCACCGAGGAAACCCTGAGAAACAGCTTTGCGGAAGCGTTGGCGGGAAGAATCTCCCAAGCGTGTTTTCAATATTTGGACGCGCCCATTAGAACCATGGGAAGTGCCGATGTGCCTGCAGTGCCGTTGAATGCCGCCATGGAAGCCATCATGTTGCCGAACGCCGATAAAGTAGAAGCGGTGTTGCGGGAGATGTTGGAATCGTAATTGGGGGTTAGGCCAACGCCTCGATTTTGTATTTTTTCTGGTTGAACGCGATGACATCGCCCTCTTTGTGTCCACGCAAGGCTGTGCCTAGTGGCGATTGTATGCTGATGGCTTGCACCTGTTGTTCGTTGTATTTGAGACTGCCCAAGGCCGCGGCGATGTAAATGGTTAGTTGGTTGGCGCCCAAACTTACGGTCAACAGCGAACCTTCCCCAACCGTGATGGATTTGCTTAGGGTGAGGCCCAACAACACGGCTTTGGTGGTATGCACTTGGGAAATTTGCGTTTTGAGTCGCTCAATCTCCCGCTGAAACTGGGTGCGAGAGGTCTCGTATTTGTCGCCCGCAGAACTTTTAGTCTCTTCAAACATGCCTTTTTGCAATTCTGCAATACTGCCCTCATACTCGGCGATGAGTTTGTCAACGTGGTCCAAACACAGCGTTTTGATATCGGTCTTTTCGGGTAGCATGATTGTTATGTCAATATTAAAACAACATTCATGGATTCTAATTGTTTTTCGGATGTATTCCGCCATAAATTTGTAAAAGCATGTTGAATTCTAATGAAAGTACCCGTACGATGTCGCCATTTCAGTTGAACACCATTGAAGAGGCCATTGCGGAGATCAAGTCCGGCAGGGTGGTGATCGTGGTGGATGATGAAAACCGTGAAAACGAGGGGGATTTTCTTACGGCCGCGCGCAACATGACGCCCGAGCTGGTGAACTTCATGGCCACCAAGGGCCGCGGCTTGATTTGTGTGCCGATGCTGGAAGAGCGCTGTCAGGCCTTGGGCATCGAAATGATGGTGAACAAAAACACCGCCACCCATGAAACGGCTTTTACGGTGAGTGTGGATTTGCTGGGACATGGTTGCACCACGGGAATCAGTGCATCGGACCGCAGCAAGACCATTCAGGCTTTGATCGATCCAAACATTCAAGCGAGTGAATTGGGCAAGCCCGGACATATTTTTCCGTTGATTGCCAAGAGCGGAGGGGTGTTGCGCAGGGCGGGACATACCGAGGCGGCGGTGGATTTGGCGGTGATGGCGGGGTTTGAGCCGGCGGGATGTATCGTGGAGATATTGAAAGAGGATGGGGAAATGGCCCGACTGCCCGATTTGGTAGAAATTGCCAAAGAGTTGAATTTGAAGATCATCTCCATTGAAGACTTGATCGCGTATCGCTTAAAGCATGAATCGTTGATTCAGCGAGAAATATCGGTGCAAATGCCTACCCAATGGGGTGATTTTGATTTGGTGGCTTTCCGACAAAAAGACAGCGGGCAGGAGCATTTGGCGTTGATAAAGGGCGTGTGGACAGCCGAGGAAGCAGTGATGGTGCGGGTGCATAGCAGTTGTTTAACGGGCGATATTTTTGGCAGTTGTCGGTGCGATTGTGGCGAGCAATTGCACAAGGCGATGCAGTTGATTGAGGCAGAGGGCAAGGGGGTGATTGTATACATGAATCAGGAGGGTAGAGGGATTGGCCTGCTAAATAAATTGAAGGCGTACAAATTGCAGGAGCAGGGCTACGACACGGTGGAGGCCAATTTGAAGCTGGGTTTCAACATGGATGAGCGCGATTACGGTGTAGGGGCGCAAATTCTGCGCGATTTGGGCATCAAAAAGATGCGATTGATCAGCAACAA
>JBJTNN010000083.1:0-2705 GCA_046074125.1 Bacteroidota bacterium | reverse complement strand
GGATTTGAGCGAGATGTTCTTGATGATGTTTCTCAATTCTTTGGTGGGAATGTTTCCCTGTTTATTTTCCGCATTGAGCTGCTGCATCCAATCCTCGTAATTCAAATAAGGATCTTCCTGCAGGGCGATGCGCCATTGAGGGTATACATCCGAGCATTGCTCCATTTCTCCAGCCTTTTTGGGAAAAGGAAAACTAAAGTGGACATCTGGATGAATCAGGGCCGACACTTTTTTACAGCTGCTGCATTCGCCGCAACTGTCTGTTTCTGAAGGTTGGTTGCAAAGTATGTATTGCACATAGGCAAGCGCCAAGGCCAAATTCCCGCTTCCTTCAGCGCCCAAAATCAACTGGGCATGGGGTATCCGTCCCACGCGAACGCCATGAATCATGCGCTCTTTGATGATTTCCTGTCCGATTACCTGTGCAAACCTCATAGCGTATTCCTTAACCCCCGTTTTTTCAAATATCCGTATAACAACATCGACCCAACCACCACCAAAATGGCGATGAATTGGCTATGGGAAAACAAGCCACCAAAAACAAAACCACGTTCACCATCACCGCGATATCCTTCTGTGATGTATCGGCCGATGCCGTACACCAGTGCGTAAACCAAAAATACCTGCCCGGAAAATGATTTCCCTCGTCGCTGAAGCCAATACATGATGGCAATGCTCAACAAAATAATGGCGGAGTCCCACAGTTGAACCGGATATAACGCCTCGCCTAACGGCTCGGCGTGCGACATAGGATCCCTAAATACAATCCCCCATTCCCCCGGTTTGCAAACCAGCCCATGGCAACATCCCGCCATCAAACAGCCAATTTTCCCAAGAGCATGCACCCAAGCACCCGCAATCCCCACATCATCCATCCGATCCCAAAAATCCCAACCTCGCTGTCTAAACCACCAATACAATACCGGCAACGTTACCAAGAACGACCCGTAAAACACAAAGCCATCGCCCAGGTGCGACATAAAATGTCCAAAGTTGTTCCAATATTTTACTGGGTCCTCGAAGAAAAAAAACAATTTGCCACCCACAAATACCCCCGCACCACACCACAGAATCAATTCACTGATCGAATCCACGTCCATGCCCAACCGAACCCGGTTGAAATACAAGTGCAAAAACGCCGCAACCATCCCCAACAGAATGAACAATCCGTAACTGTAAAGGGTAATCCCGCCGATATGAAACAACTCGGGCTTCATGGATTACAAACCTACTCACAAATGCGATTGAATCAATGCCGCCATCGACATCAATTCTTCCGAACTGGGGTGTAATTTTTCCTTGGTAAAGTTGATGTCGCCCACCGTTTGCATCGGCACCAAATGAATGTGTGCATGTGGCACCTCCAAACCAATCACCGCCGTACCAATGCGTTTGCACGGCACAGACTTACGAACCGCGTGCGACACGCGTTGTGCAAACTGCCACAAAGCGGCCAATTCCGCGGGCTCCAAATCAAAAATATAATCGACCTCCCGCTTTGGAATCACCAAAACATGTCCATGCACCAATGGCATGATATCCAAAAAGGCCAAATGATGGTCGTCTTCACAAACTTTGTGACAGGGAATCTCACCAGCAACAATTTTTGAAAAGATCGATGCCATAAATGTTTAAATGCTGATGTCCAAAATCTCCAGTTTCACCACACCTGCAGGGACATTGATGCTTACCACATCACCCACCGCTTTACCCATCAGTCCTTGGGCAATGGCACTCTTAATGGAAATTTTATTCTCTTTCAAATTCGCTTCACTCTCGGCCACCAAACGGTAAACAGCCTCCTTGCCAACGTTGTGATTTTTCACCTTTACGTTGCACATGATGCTCACCTTGCTGGTATCCAACATGGAACTGTCTAACACCCTTGCATTGGCAATCATGTGTTCCAACTGGTTGATTTTCGATTCCAAAATTCCCTGAGCTTCTTTCGCGGCATCGTATTCCGCATTCTCACTCAAATCCCCTTTGTCGCGCGCTTCCGCGATGGCCTGGGTGATGCGCGGACGCTCTTCATGCTTCATGAAGTGCAATTCCTGCTTCATTTTCTCTAATCCTTCTTTCGATAAATATTGAATATCGCTCATGGTTGATGTGTTTTAAGAAAAAATGTGCACCAGCGTTTTACACTGATGCACATAATACAAATATATAAAATCGTTTTAATTATTCAGCAGCACCCAATCCGATGCGTATACCAAACGAATGTACACCGCTGAAAGGATTGGTGGCTCTGTAAGAGTAATCCAAGCTCACCGTATTGCCATCTTCACCCATCTTCCAGTCATAGCTCAAACCAGCCATCGGGCCAGTGAAGGCAGAAGGACGGGTTTCCTCGTTCAAGATACCCTCTTGGTAGGCAAAGCCAGCGCGGAGCGACAAAAACTCTTTGTAACTGTATTCTGCAGCCAAAGTCAATTGGTTGGCACTGAACGCAAAGTTGGTAAAACCAAATCCCAAGGTAAGTTTGTTGTCGTACTGATTCGGATCAGAATCCAACTTAACATCATACGATGCCGCAATGTTCAACAACGCGGGCAACTTGATGTTGTCCACTTTCACTTGAACGGTTTTGCTGAAAGTACCGTTATCCAACATCGCCTTATAGCTCAAACCATCTCCGGAATGTTGCATATCCGGACCGATGTTTTTCATGCTAATACCAAATCGGAAATCGTCTTTCTTCA
>JBJTNN010000082.1:0-16576 GCA_046074125.1 Bacteroidota bacterium | reverse complement strand
CCATTGAATGTGAATAAACTGTTTGGTTTTAATGGGCAGAAATGGCTTGATTTGAATTTGCAACATGGACCACGAAGAAGAACTGGAATCAACCCAAGACGAATCAGGACAATCTCCCACGGGTGCTAGCCTCGGCGAGGTTAGGGCGGTAGGCGGGATGTATAAAGACTGGTTTGTGGAGTATGCCAGTTACGTGATTTTGGAGCGCGCCATTCCGGCGTTGGAAGATGGTTTGAAGCCCGTACAGCGCAGGATTTTGCATGCCATGTATGAAATGGATGACGGTCGCTACAACAAGGTGGCCAACATCATCGGTTCTACCATGGCGTATCATCCCCATGGCGATGCTGCCATCGGTGATGCCTTGGTGAACTTGGGCCAGAAGGAATTGCTGATCGATACCCAAGGAAACTGGGGAGATATCAGAACGGGCGACAGTGCTGCGGCACCGCGTTACATTGAAGCGCGCTTGAGTGCTTTTGCCAAGGAAGTGGCTTTCAATGAAAAGACCACCAATTGGCAGTTGAGCTACGACGGTAGAAAGCGCGAGCCAGTGACCTTGCCCATGAAGTTTCCATTGTTGTTGGCGCAAGGTGTTGAGGGGATTGCGGTGGGTTTGAGTACCAAGATCATGCCCCACAATTTCTTGGAGTTGTGTGAGGCCAGCATCGATGTATTGCGTGGCAAGAAAATCAATTTATTGCCCGATTTTCCCACGGGTGGATATGCCGATTTTTCGATGTACAACGAGGGCCGCAAAGGATCGAGGATTCGGGTTCGCTCGAAAATTGAGGAGAAAGACAAGTCTACCTTGCTGATCAAAGAAATTCCCTTCGGAACCACCACGGGGTCGTTGATTGAAAGCATCATCAAAGCGAGCGACAACGGAAAAATCAAAGTAAAAAAAGTCATCGACAATACGGCGAAGGATGTAGAAATTGAAGTGCAATTGGCGCCGGGCATCAGTCCGGATTTGGCCATCAATGCCTTGTATGCCTTCACTGATTGCGAAGTGAGTATATCGCCCTTGGCGTGTGTCATCCACGAGGATAGGCCCAAGTTTATGGGGGTCAATGATATCTTGCGGGCTTGCACCCAGAATACGCTGGACTTGCTGCGACAAGAGTTGGAAATTGAGTTGGGCGAACTGGAAAACAAATGGCATTTTTCATCGCTCGAGAAAATTTTCATTGAAAAGAGAATTTACCGCGACATTGAAGAGTGCGAAACGTGGGATGCGGTATTGACGGCCATCGACAAAGGATTGGAGCCATACAAAGGGTTGTTCCGCCGAGAAATCGTGCAAGAAGACATCGTACGGTTAACAGAAATCAAAATCAAGCGGATTTCGAAGTTTGATAGTTTCAAGGCCGACGAATACATCAAGGGGTTGGAAGACGATATCGCCGAGGTGAAGAATCACCTGGAAAATCTGGTTGACTATGCCGTTGACTATTACAAGCGATTGATCAAGAAGTTTGGTGCGGGCAAAGAGCGCAAAACGGAGATCCGGGCATTTGATACCATCGAAGCCAATGTGGTGGCGGTGGCAAACGTGAAGTTGTATGCCAACTTGAAAGAGGGGTTTGTGGGCACCAGCTTGAAAAAGGAGCAGTTTATTTGTGATTGTTCGGACATCGACGACATCATTGCTTTCCGGGAAGACGGGAAATATAGCATCGCGAAAGTGACCGACAAGCAGTTTTACGGCAAGGATTTGATCCACGTGGATGTTTGGCGCAAGAACGATGAGCGAACCACCTACAATGTTGTTTATTGGGATGGGGAGGCCAAGAAAGTGATGGCCAAGCGATTTAACGCAACCGGGCTGATTCGGGCCAAGGAGTATGTGTTCTCGAGCGATCATCCAAAGTCGAACATTTTGTATTTTTCGGCCAACCCCAATGGTGAGGCGGAGAAAGTGACGTTGCATTTGAGCGCGATGGCCAATGCCCGCATTAAGAGCATCGAATACGATTTTTCTAAATTGGCGATCAAAGGCAAGAGTGCCCGGGGCAATCAGATTACCAAATACCCCATCAAGCGGGTGGATTTGAAAGAGAAGGGCGGATCAACGTTGGGTGGTGTGAAGATTTGGTGGGACGATATGACCGGCAGGTTGAATGGCGATGCCAAAGGACAGTTTTTGGGAGAATTTGAGGGCGATGACAAGGTGTTGGTGATTTATAAGGATGGTCATTATGAGTTGTCGAACTACGAATTGATCAACCGCTTCGAACCGGATACGGTATATTTTATACAGAAGTATTTTGCGGAACAGATCATCCAGGTGATTTACTTGGAGGGCAAGTCGAAGTTGCATTACGTGAAGCGTTTCTTGATTGCGACATTGACGATGGGCAAGAAGTTCCCATTCATTGGGGAGGAGAAGGGGTCTGAATTGACGGTAGCCTCGACCAGTTTGATGGCGCAGGTAGAGATAACCACGGAGAAAAAGAGCGGTGAAAAGGTGGTAGAGATGATTGTTCTCGATGATTTCATGGATGTGAAAGGTTGGAAGGTGTTGGGCAATCGGTTGAGTCAGGACAAAGTGAAGAAGGTGGTGTTGAAGAGTGAAAAAGTGGGTGAGCCGCCGGTGGTGGAGCGCAAGACGATCGCTTCTGAGTACGCCGAGGAGATGGACGATGATTTGGACGAGGGCAACGACGATGGCGAGGCCGGAGAGGGCACTGAGGGCGGCGATGGCACGGTGATTTTGGGCGGAGATGGGTCTCCACAATTGAATTTATTATGACGCAGCGAATTTGTCCAACCGCCTGGAAAGACTACGAACTGATTGATGTGGGCGGATTTGAGAAGTTGGAGCGATTTGGGAAGTGGATATTGCGCAGGCCAGAGCCACAGGCCATTTGGGATAAGCGTTTGGGGGAGAAGGAGTGGCAAAAGTTGGCACATGCGAGTTTTGTGAAGGCGGCGGGTGCGGATGCGGAGAAGGGGCAGTGGTATTTGAAGCCGGGCATGGCTGATCGCTGGTGGATTCAATACCAGCAGGGCGGATTGGCATTGAAGTTTCGGCTTGGATTAACGTCGTTCAAGCACGTGGGTTTGTTTCCTGAGCAAGCGGCGAATTGGGACTGGATATACGACAAGGTAAAGGCCTTGAAGGTGGGTGAGCGTCCGAGGGTATTGAATTTGTTTGCCTATACGGGGGGTGCGTCGCTGGCGGCGTGTGCTGCGGGGGCGGAGGTGACCCATGTGGATAGTGTTAAGCAGGTGGTGTCTTGGAGTCGCGAGAATATGGAGGAGAGCGGATTGGATGGCATTCGGTGGGTGGTGGAGGATGCGTTTAAGTTTGTGCAGCGCGAGGTGCGCAGGGGAAGGACCTATCATGGGATCTTGCTGGATCCCCCGGCCTACGGCCGGGGCCCCGATGGTGAAAAATGGTTGCTTGAAAAGCAACTCAATGAATTGATGCAGCTGTGCGGACAGTTGCTCGATCCCCAAGGATTTATGCTTTTGAACCTCTACAGCATGGGCTTTAGCGCCATGGTGGCTGAAAACCTGGTGAAAAAGCATGTGTCTACCCACAATGTGGGACAAATGAACAGCGGAGAGCTGTATCTGCAAGACCAAGGAGGCAATGCATTGCCTTTGGGAACCTTTGTTCGGCTTTAGACTGATGGATTCTGCGTTGTGCCATAGTTGCTGAGGGTGTAGCGCTTTCGGCTGAAGGGTAACCAAAATTCATCACTTATCGATTAGTTCGTGATTTCCAGCGAATGACCCTCTTCCCGCCAAATTGTATCCCAAGTATCCCTAATTTTGTTTCAATGAGTTCGGTTATTGAGGCCATCGATGTCTGTAAGACCTTTGGCGAACAGCGCGTATCCAAAAACATTTCGCTCAAAGTAGCAGAAGGCAGCATTTACGGGCTATTGGGTCCGAACGGTGCGGGGAAAACCACCCTGATTCGAATGCTATCGACCATCACCCAGCCCGATTCGGGAAGCATCTTGTTTTGTGGGGAATCGCTCAAGGAGACCCATGCCCATCAAATGGGTTACATGCCCGAAGAGCGGGGATTGTACAAAAAGATGACGGTGGCCGAACAATTGCTGTTTTTCGCCGAGTTGCGTGGACTATCGACCCGAGATGCCCAAGCGGCGGTGAAACACTGGCTCAAGCGGTTGGAGATGATGGACTGGGCCAGAAAAAAGGTGGAGGAGATCAGCAAAGGAATGGCCCAAAAGGTTCAATTTGTTTCTTGCGTGTTGCACAACCCCAAGTTGTTGATTTTGGATGAGCCCTTCAGTGGATTTGATCCAGTGAATGCCGACTTAATCAAAGATTTGATTTTGGAATTGAAAGCGGGTGGTACCAGTGTGATATTTTCGACGCATCGGATGGACAATGTAGAGAGTTTGTGCGATCATTTGGCGATCATACATCAAGGGGAAAAGGTGCTCGATGGCAGTGTGAGTGATATTCGTCGAAACCATTTTACGGGTTTGTTTGAAGTGGGTTTCCACAGCGAAGTGGATTGGTCTGTCAATGGTGTAGTGCCTCATTCTGTGGCGCATCACAGCGATGGCAAAGTGATTTATCGCTTCCAAACCAACGAAGGATTTAGTGCCGCGGATTTGCTATCGGCGGCGGTGGCGAAGGGCGGGTTGGTGCATTATTCAGAGCACATCCCCAGCATTCACGAGATTTTTGTAGAAACAGTGTCGAAAGGCGGCGCGGCGATCGCCCTGTAAATCGCCCATCGAATAGAATAATCAATAGGAAAAGAGAGCAACCATGAGAAACATTTTTGTCGTTTTCAAGCGCGAATACTTGACCCGGGTGAAGAACAAAACCTTCATCATCATGACCTTTTTGGCGCCTTTGCTGATGGTGGGTTTTTACGCGGCTACGATTTATATCGCCACGGAAACGGGGGAGGACAATCGCACCAAAACGGTGTATTTGACCGATTACAATCCGTCGTTGATGCTGAGCAACAATCCGCCGGCGAACTACGTGTTTTTGCCTGCGCCGAGCAGTGAGGATTCGGCCATCGCGGATGTGAAAAGTGGGGCGGTTTTTGGGTGGTTGAAGGTGGAGGATCTCGACACGCGGGCCATTGACTCAGCCACTTACTATACTTCTGAAACACCGTCGTTGGTGGAGATGGAGGGGTTGAAGGAGTGGATCAAGGGCAAGGCGAACAAGCATCAGTTTGCGAAAATGGGGTTACGGGAGTCGCAGATCGACAGTGCTCAGGCGAGTTGTGATATTTTGACCAAGGAGGTGAGCAACAGCGGCGATGTGCAGGAGAGTTCGAGCACGCTGAAGAGCGGAATTGGGTTTGCATTGGCGTTCATGATATACATTTTCATATTTGTTTATGGTTCGATGGTGATGCGTTCTGCGATGGAGGAGAAGACCAATCGGATTGTGGAGGTGATTGTGAGTTCGGTAAAGCCCTTTCATTTGATGATGGGCAAGATTTTTGGGGTTGCGGCGGTGGGACTTACCCAATTTTTGGCTTGGATTGTGTTGGCGGTGGGTTTGGTGATGGGGATCAGCGCGATGTTTTTAAACTCGGGCGGTGGTATGTCGACCCAAGAGGCCGTTCAGAAGGGGATTGAGGCGAGAACGGGGATGGCCACGGTGGGTGCGATGGGGGGCGAGGGTGTTCAGGAAGCGGCAGCGGGTTCTCAGGGGGCGCGGGATTTGGCGGCGGAGTTTACGGAGCCGCTCAGTAATCTGCCCTATGTGGAAATCATCGCTGTGTTTTTGTTGTTTTTTGTGGGCGGCTATTTGTTGTATTCGAGCATTTTTGCGGCCATTGGGTCGGCGGTGAATCAGGAGTCGGATGTGCAACAATTCATGATGCCCGTGACTTTGCCGTTGGTGTTTGGGTTTGTAATTGCGCAAACGGTGGCGCTGAAAGCGCCGCATGGGGCCATGGCAAAACTGTTTTCAATGATCCCATTGACCAGTCCAATAGTGATGGTCGTACGTGCGCCTTTTGGTGTGCCACTGAGCGAATTGGCCTTGAGTTTTGGATTGCTGGTGCTGATGTTTGTGGTGATGGTCTGGCTCAGCAGCCGAATTTATCGCATCGGAATTTTGAGCTATGGCAAAAAGCCCACCTGGAAAGACCTGTGGAAGTGGTTGCGGTAGTAAAGGGAAGAGATAAAACTGGTTGCTCTAGTACTAGGTTGCGCTGGTAGGGGGCGCTGAGGTTGGCACTTATAGCGTGTAGGTGAGGCCGTATGCTAAGCCAATGGAGTTGATGCCTACGCCGAGTTCTGCGTGGTAGCCAAAATTTCGCAGTCCCCTGAAATGTTGTTTGATGCCAATGAGGGTGACTTGAAATCCATTCATGTCCACACCGCCATTGAACGCTGGGATGTAAGAACTGGATGAATCGTAGTTCATCCGAACGGTGTTGTAATCGATTCGGCTATTGCCCAGGGCGATGCCTGAATACAGGGCGTAGCTCATTTTTGGGGTGTTTTTGATTTTCCAGGCATAGTCGATACTTGCGAGGAAGGAATTCAGTTTTACCACGTATTGGAAATAGGAGTATTGATTGATTCTGTCGAAGTCGGGATAGGCGAGGGTATCAGACTTTACCTCTGCCCAGGTGTATTGCACGCCCATTGTCCAGCGGTCGCGAAAGTGGTATTGGTACCCAATGGAAGTGGGTTTTTTGGTGACAATTGAGTTGCCCACATTGCCAAAGTTGGTTTCCAATTCGCTTTGAAGTCCTTTTCCGATGGTATTCACCAGCGCATCGGAGTTGTTGGTCCATAGGAAGGTCATGGCTTCTTTTTGGATGGGGTGGATTTGTAAGGCGGTATGCCCTTCGCTTTTGGGTGCGATACGACCCTGTTCGTTTTTCGCTTCGGGCGTTGGCGCTGTGGTTGGTGTTTGGGTGGTATCTTGTCCGCCGTACTGGGCGATGGCAGGGTTTGCGAAGCCGATGGTGGCGGTGAGGAGGAAGGTGAGCGCACGGAACATGCGGGCAATTTACAAAATATGAGAGGCCGTTTGTGGGAATAGAAACAATTTTCGTCGGATTGTTGTTGTCTATATCAAATATCACTCCGATATTTGTTGCAACAAATAAAAATAGATATGACAACACAATCTTTGGCACAATGGAACTTGGATCCTACGCACAGCGAGGCTCAGTTCAAGGTTAAGCACTTGGTGATTTCAACGGTTACTGGTACGTTCAAGCAGTTTACAGCTTCGTTGCATGCGGCGAGCAGCACGGATTTTTCGGGTGCGTCAGTTTCATTTAGCGCATCGGTTGATTCGATTGACACGAACAATGCGGATCGCGATGGTCATTTGAAATCTCCCGAATTTTTTGATGCGGCACAGTTTCCTAGCATTGAATTCAAGAGCACTTCATTTGAGAAGGTTTCTGACAATGAGTACAATGTTGTGGGTGATTTGACCATCAAGGGCATTACCAACACAGTGGCATTGAAGGCTGAGTTTGGTGGTGAAATGGTAGATCCATGGGGCAATCATAAAATTGGTTTTGAAGTAAGCGGTGTGGTAAAGCGCGAGGAGTTTGGGTTGACTTGGAGTGCAGTGACTGAGGCGGGTGGTGTAGTGGTTGGCAGCGACGTGAAGTTGTTGTTCAACGTGCAGTTTGCGCCAGCGCAGGCCTAAGTTTGTTTTTTTATAGTGTGAACGGGGGCCGCGCTGTGCGCGGCCCCCGTTTTTTTTGTTTCTTTATTACTCCGGATACTTGAAAAATTGCTGCAAGAGATTTGCAGTGGCCTTGGCGGTTTTTTTATCGATGCTTCCCAAGCGCTGTATGAATTGCTGATGATCTACCGCGCGCATTTGATCTATGACCAACTGACCTTGTCTTTTTTGAAATTGGCAGGTGACGCGGGTAGGCAAATTGCGGTGCTGTGAGGTTAAAGGTACAACCACAGCCCGTTGCAAAAAGTTGTTGGCGGCGGTAGGCGAGACAATCAAACAGGGCCGTACTTTTTGAATTTCTGTGCCTAAGGTTGGATTCAACTGAATCATCCAAACATCGTATTGTTTCATCACCATTGCCACTCCTCCTCGTCAAATTTGTTTGGGAAATCGCCCATTAATTGTGCGTCTATTTTTTCTTTTTCACTTTCGGGGTGGCAATGCTGAAAAGCTGTATCCCAGTGGATCTCGGAGGATTCCACTTTTCGGATGATCAATTGCTGTCCTTTCACTTCTAAGGTTACGCTTTCTTCCATTTCACACTGTGCAATCATTTCTTTGGGGATGATAATTCCTTTGCTGTTGCCGATGTTTCTCAGTTTTACAGTAACCATGTTAAAACAAAGTTACAACATTAATTTATGCAAATTTCCGTAATTAGGTTTTGATAACCTTGGCGAAAATTACCAACCGTATTTTCATTTAGGCAGAAACTGCTAATTACTATCTTTGTGAAGTATAAGAAATTGAAATGTTGTGTTTTGTACTTGAGAAACAACCGAGACAATGAAGAAAATCTTAATCTTATTTTTGCTTTTTATTGCTTACGGAATTAATTTAAGTGCGCAAGTATTTAATAAAAATATTGTATTCCAAGGATCCTTTGAATTAACGGATACTGTTTATGTTCTTTTAAAAAAAGGAAATGTGAAATACACAGTTGCCTTTGATTCAGTGCATATTATGATGCAGCCATTACTTGGTATGATAACTATTTTACGCATCACTGAAGCCGGGAATCTTACTATCATTTACCATGATAAAAAGTATAAGAGAAGAAATAATTCTCCATCAAAGCAGATTACCGTGGTCAAATCGAGACGAAAAAGATTGATTGTTAAAAAGCAAGAAAAACAATTGTATTTATAGCAAAGCTGCATTTGAACAATGACCAACTGCGGCGGTTTTTTTTGTTTCTTTGTGTATGCAGCAATCGAAAATCCGACAGAATAGCTTCCTGTTGTTATTGGTCGTTTTTGGACTATTCATCGCCTCCCAGTTGTTGGGTTTTTTGTCGGGCTTCCTTGGGGCGCTTACCCTGTATTTTTTTCTACGGAAACCCCAGGATTTTCTTGAAAAACGCCATCGCCTGAGCAAAGTCAAGTCTACCCTTATTTTGCTGCTTTGTAGCTTCGTACTGATTGTTGTCCCTGCGGGACTGATCATCGGCGAGGTAACCGCCCGCATCGCCGAAGTGGTATCGCACAGTCAAGAAGTATTGCAATCAATCAATGCTTTCATTACCCAACAAGAACAGCGTTTTGGATTTGAAATTCTGACGGCTGAAAACCTCAAACAAGCGTCTTCCTACCTTACGGCCGCCGCAACTTCTACTGTGGGTGTCATTGCCAACTCCTTTGCCACCGTGGCGGTGATGTATTTGGTGCTTTATTTCATGTTGTTGAATCGCAGACCCATGGAAGCTTGGTTTTATGCGTATTTGCCCTTGGAGGACAACCATGTTGCTTTGATAGGCAAGGAACTCAATGCTTTGGTGGTGTCGAACGCGGCCGGAATTCCCGCCACTGCGTTTGTGCAAGCCATCCTAGCGGTGATTTGCTATGCCATTTTGGGTGTGGATGATCTGTTGTTTTGGTTTTGCGCCACCGCCATTGCTGCGATCATTCCGCTGGTGGGTGCGAGCATTGCCTATCTTCCTTTGGCGGTATTGCAGTATACTTCCGGACATACAACGCAGGCCTGGGTAATTTTGGTGTTTGGATTGGTGGTGCTGGGTACCGTTGACAATTTGGTTCGATTGTATATCCAAAATAAATGGGGGGATGCCCATCCGTTGATTACTATTTTTGGGGTGATTATGGGCGTGAATATTTTTGGTTTCATGGGTTTGATATTTGGTCCAATCCTCATCAGTTTGTTTATTCTATTGGTGAAAATTTACATGCGGGAATTCCATGTGGGCGGCTTAGCGTATCCCGATGACTCAACCCCTGTTGCTTGATATTGATTTTATGTCGACTTACCAATACGATCAAACATACGCGCATTTCAATGCCATCGAACAGCCATTTGAATTGGGGGAATATGAGGAATGTGTATTTTCACACATCGATTTTGGCGCTGCCAACCTCACCGATTTTAATTTTTCTGGTTGTGTTTTTGAACACTGTAATTTGAGTGGGGTGCGTTTGGATGGGGCGATTTTACGCGATTGTAAATTTGCGCATTGCAAGTTGATGGGCCTTCGGTTCGAGACCTGCAATACCCTCATTTTCTCAGTGTCGTTTGTGGACTGCCTGCTCGATCACTCTTCGTTTTATCAACTCAAACTCAAGAAAATGCCGTTACAGCGCTGCAGTTTAAAAGAGGTAGATTTTACAGAGGCCGATTTGTCGGAAGTGAAGTTTTTGGACTGTGATTTGTTGGATGCCTTGTTTGATCGATGCAATTTGGAAAAAGCGGATTTTACCTCTGCCAGACATTATCGCATCGATCCCAATACCAATACCCTCAAAAAGGCCAAGTTCTCCTTGGACGGATTGCCTGGCCTGCTGTCGTCTTACAACATCGAAATTTTGTAGGGAATTGCGAAATTATGCGGTGTTCCCGCCAATGGTTTATTTGTATTGGTCGATGAGTGATTTGAGTTGATTGGCGGGTAATACGCCCGACTGTCGCCACACCGACTTCCCATTTTTGAATAACATGAGGGTTGGAACGCTCCGCACATTGTAGACTTGTGCTGCGTTAGGGTTCTTATCGATGTCAATTTTAATGATGTTGGCATCTTCTCCCACTTTGGTTTTTAGCTCCTCAAGGATGGGTTTCATCATTTTACAGGGGCCGCACCATTCGGCGAAAAAATCGACAAGTACTGGTTTGTCTGATTGGATGAGTTCTTGAAATGTAGCCATGGTGTAGTGAATTTAAAGTTTGGATTTGAGTGACGACCAGCCGCCGCCGTTGTACACTTCATAGCCATTGTTTTGGAGGATTCCTTTGGCGGAGGCGCTGCGCATGCCAGAGGCGCAACAGGTGATGACAGGCTTGGCTTTGCTGATTTTCTTTAGGTTCGATTGCAAGGTGTCTAAGGGGATGTTGATGCTACCTTTGATATGTCCGGAAGCGTATTCGCCCTTACTTCTAACGTCTACGATTGTGGCGCCTTGCGCGGCGAGGGCTTTGAAATCGGCCGATGGGCCGCCGGCGAACAGGGATTTGATTGCTTTAAACATGTGTGTCTGATTGATGGATGCAAAGTTCTTGCGTTTGTTTGGTCTGTGCGGTGACTTTGGTCACGCGGGGATGTCGTTCGTCGAGAAGAATTGTATTTTTATAGTACTTTGTATTGCATAGTACTAAAAATATCCATTACCTTTGTGGTATGGATTTGGAAAACACCCAATCGCAGATGAGGAAAGGCATTCTTGAGTATTGCATTTTGCAGATTATTTCTCAGGGGGCGTGTTACTCGTCGGACATTTTGGATCGGCTGAAGCAAGCCAAGTTGTTGGTGGTTGAGGGTACCTTGTATCCACTGCTCACCCGATTGAAGAACGGGGGGTTGTTGAGTTATCGCTGGGAGGAATCCAAATCAGGTCCGCCGCGGAAGTATTTTGAACTCACGTTGGAAGGACAAGCATTTTTGTCCTCTTTGCAGCTCACCTGGACAGAGTTACAATTTGCGGTTTCGCATGTTTCACGTTCATCAACGGCTGAGGCCAGCGCATCCAATTAAACGCATTCAATTAAACGCATCACAAAGAAACCTTTATACTGTATGAACCGCATAATTTCTGCCAACATCAATGGATTTGTTTTTCAGATCGACGAAGTGGCTTACGATCAATTGAAGCAATATTTGGAGTCGCTCCGCCTCCGCATCACCGAAAAAGAGGTGTATGACGACATTGAAAATCGCATTGCTGAATTATTCAGTCACATGTTGAATTCAGGCACTGAGGCCATATTTATCAACCACGTTGAGGACGTGATTGCACAGATTGGGTCGGCCGAGGAATTGGGCGATGCCATGGACAGTGCGGACCGCGATGGGGCGTCGACTTCGTCTGGTTCGGCATCGTCGTCTGCGGGGTATTCGGTCGACGGAGGGAAGCGTTTGTATCGCAACGAGGACGACGTGGTGGTGTACGGGGTTTGCAGTGGGATTGCGGCGTATTTTGGGTGGGATCCTGTGTTTGTGCGGGCGGCATGTGGCATTTTGGCGTTTGCCTCTTTTGGTACGGTGATATTGATTTATGTCTTTTTGATGGTTATTATTCCGGCGGCGACCACACCTGCTGAGAAGTTGCAGATGCGGGGGGAGCCGGTAAATTTTGATAATTTGGCGAAGGTGGTAGACCAGAATGTGCGTTCGGCGGTTGAGAACGTGAAGCCCCGCGCGAAGCGCGGGCTGGGTAAAACTGGCAGAATTGCGGTAAAAGTTTTGGCAGCCATTGCTTTGGTGGCCTTGTTCTCGGTGATTGTTCCTGGGGTGATCGGCGCGGTACTGTCGGCCGGTATGTTTGCCTTCGTTTTCGACGCTTTCTACGATTATTTCTTGTTGGGGTATACGTATTTGTTCGGCACCATCTTGGCGATTTGCATTGTGGTTTTGGTGCCTTTGATTCAGCTGATTTACGGGTTGATTCGCGTGTTGGTGAATGGCAAGCGCATGAGTCCTTTCCTTCGCTGGCCGTTGAATGTGGCTTTTTGGGTGGCATTGGTGTTTTTAACCATCAAATCGGTTGAGGTGGGCAGGGGTTTTTCTACATCGGCCTCGGTGAACTTTACCAAAACTTGTGAGCAAATAGACAGTGCAAAAACCATCACGGTTAGAACCGAATCCGTTCCCATGAAGTGGGAGGGGGATGTATCAGGTCCGAGCAAGGAAGAGGTGGAAGCTTCTTTGGAAGATTTGGATGTGGAAATTACCATCAATGGGCAAAAGCGTTCTCGAGACGACAGGGATTTTTACGATTTGATGATCAATCGCGCCAGCGACGATGTATCGCTTACCATCGCCAATACTTTGGAGGCCAAGCCATTTGTTACGGTATACAAGCGCAGCAGGGGGAGTCGAAAATCTGCGGTATCAAATGCGGCGGGATTGCGTTACGATGTGCGATGGGATTCTACTACGTTGATCTTACCGGATGTGTTGCTGTTGGGAAAAAACGCCCCTTGGCGGAATCCTTCGGTGGAAGTGGTGTTGAATTTACCCATCGGCTATAAAGCCAACATCGATCGCAGTTGTAAATCATTGATCTCATATGCCAACGACCAGTATCTGGGCTTGGATGAGATGGAAACGGGCTATGCCCGTGTAAAGTCGACCGAGGGAGGCATCGAAATGATTCTGCCATAAATTGAGTAAATTGCCATACTTATGAAGCGCATGATGATCGCGTTGGGTATGGCCTGTTTATCGAACTTGGCCACCGCCCAGACCCAAGGCACCTGGCAACAAGAGGTGAATTATACCCTTCGCGTTACTTTGGATGACCAATTGCACCTGTTGCGGGGCATGGAAGAGTTTGAGTATGTCAATCACTCCCCTCAGACCTTGGATGTTATTTATGTTCATTTGTGGCCCAACGCCTACAAAAACAAGCATACCGCTTTGGCCAAGCAGTTGATGATGGGTGGCAAGGATTATTTGTTTAGGAATGATCCGGAATACCAGGGCTACATTGACTCATTGGATTTTAGGGTGGGTGGACAACCGTTGAAATTGACCTATGACCAGACGCACATCGATATTGCCAAACTCACGTTGTTGAAGCCGTTGGCACCGGGTGAGAAGGTGGTTATTACAACGCCGTTTCGGGTGAAATTGCCTTCCGGAGAAGTGTCGCGCATGGGGCATATTGGGCAGACATATCAAATCACCCAATGGTATCCCAAGCCCGCGGTTTTTGATGAAAAGGGGTGGCATCCGATGCCGTATTTGAATCAGGGAGAGTTTTATTCGGAATATGGTCGCTTTGATGTGAGCATCACCTTGCCAGAAAATTACACGGTGGGTGCCACGGGCGATTTGCAGACAGAGAGAGAGATCAAGCGGTTGAATTTGTTGGCCGAATACAATGGAGTGGCATCATTGAAGCCGAATGCGGAGGATAAAGCGGGGGTGTATCCATTTCAGGGAAACGAGGGTAAAGATTTGATTGCCGCGGGGATGTATCGCGCATCGGACATTCCTATGAAGCGGTCCGACATAGACTGGAGCAACATCGAGAAGCATTATCAAAACAGCGAATCGAGTCGGGCCATGAAAACCATTCGTTATACCCAATCGCGGGTGCATGATTTTGCTTGGTTTGCCGATAAATCATTTCGGGTATTGAAGGGAGAGGTAGTTTTGCCACGCAGTGGCAAAACGGTGACTACCTGGGCGATGTACACGGAGAATTCTACAGACTTATGGAAACCCCATGCCATGGAATATCTGCACGATGGGATTTTGAAATATTCGCAGTGGAATGGCGATTATCCATACAATCAGGTGACTGCAGTGGATGGGACCATCAGCGCAGGCGGCGGCATGGAGTATCCCAATGTAACGGTGATTGGCAACGCCAGCACCAAAGAAGAATTGGAAGTGGTCATTGTGCACGAGGTGGGGCATAACTGGTTTTACGGCATTTTGGGCAGCAATGAGCGCGATTTTGGTTGGATGGATGAGGGGTTGAATACATTGAATGAGATGCGTTTTGTAGCGGAGAAGTATCCTGAAAACACGCGTTTGAGCGACATGGCGGGGGGCGCAGCCGGGAAATTGGGCTTTGTGGGATTGTCGCACAAGGACGAGGGCGATGTTTTGTATCGTTGTTTGTCGTCTTTCGGGGTTGACCAACCTTTGCATACCCACTCCGCTGATTTTTCATCCACGAATTATGGCGGGGTGATGTATCAGAAAACGGGGTTGATTTTTCATTATTTGAAGGCCTATTTGGGTGATTCTCTGTTTGATGTGTGCATGCAAACCTATTTTGATCGCTGGAAGTTTAGGCATCCTCAGCCGGAGGATTTTCGCGCGGTGATGGAGGCGGTTAGCAAGCAGGATTTGGGCTGGTTGTTCGATGATTTGATCGATTCAAGAAAGGTTGTGGATTATAAAATTTCCAAGGTGAAAAGGACACGTGATGGACTTGAAGTGACGGTGAAAAATGTGGGTTCTGTGGACGGTCCGGTTGGCGTTCAATCCATTCGCAATGGGGAGGTATATGAATCGGTATGGGTGTCGTCCGATGAACTGAAAAAAGCGAATGGCTTGATCCGTCTATCGAATTGGGCTAATACGGTGATGATTGATGCAGACAGGAACATCCCGGAGGTGAATCGCAACAACAACGTGTGGACCAAGGGAGGTCGCGAATTCAAGTGGAAATTTGGCACCGGGAATGATTTGCCGAACGAGCGGAACCATTATTGGTTGCCGGCGGTGGGTTGGAATCAATACGATCGCATGATGTTGGGCTTGGTGTTGCACAACACGAGTTTGCCTGCGCCGAAGTTGAGGTATTCGTTGGTGCCCATGTATTCTTTTGGAAGAAAGAATCTGTCGGGCTTGGGTGATATCAGCTACAATCCATTGGGAGGTAAGCGATACAAGAGTTTGCGGATTGGGGTGAGTGCGATGACGTTTCAGAGCAATACTTCTTGGTTGGACTCACTGGGCGATAATTCGATGATGCATCCTGGCTTTACGGTGATCAAACCGTATGCGATTATTGAGTTAGGCAATGCGAAACGCCGCATAGGATTCACACATTTTTTGGAAGCAACAGGATTGATCAATTGGCAGGGGAGAGAATGGAAACCCTTTTATGGAACGGAACGGAGTGATGTTGGTATCTACGGATGGCGCTTGAATTACTTTGGAACCAGGCGTGGTCCAGTGTCTGTATTTGAATATAAGGTCAGTTTAGAGAACGTGTTGCAAAACGAATATGTATTACATAGCATTTTCCCCATTACGGATGGTATTACTTCTACTAACCGAGGCCAAGTTGAAGCCAAGTACACCTGGAATTACATCGCTGAAAAAAAGAAGGCCAGAAACATCGAGCTTCGAGGATATTGGGGTAAAGTTGGTATGCTAAGCGATGGTAGAAATCCAGGTCGGGGGGCTAAAACGGAAAATATGTATTTGATGTTGAGCGGCGCCTCAGGTCAGCAGGATGTGTTTTACGATGAGTATTTCAGGGGTAGGAATTCGGCGCCTACGTTTGGAAACAATTCTTGGGGTGGCAAGTATGATTTTACCACCAATGGACAGCAGCGGATGAATAACATGGGTAGTATGGGTACGGCAACTTTTATGGGTAGTAATACCAGTTTGACAGCCATTAATTTTTCGATGAGTTTGCCCAAAGTGCCGGGATTTATTCGGGTATTCGCAGATTATGCGCGTATGCCCAATCCAGTTTTTTTCTCCGTGCCCGAAGCATTGCCCTGGCCAACCAAGTTTTTTGATGCCGGTTTGATGATCCGCACAGGATTTTTGCAAGTGAGTTTGCCGATGTTCATGAACAATGATTTGTTGAAGACTTTGGGTGGTATTGAAGAAGTAGGCGGACCGGGCGGAATCAAACAATACGTTTTGCCTACCTACAAGCAACAGTTGCAACGCGGGATTCGCTTTAGTTTG
>JBJTNN010000081.1:0-6269 GCA_046074125.1 Bacteroidota bacterium | reverse complement strand
CATGTTTTGGTTGTTGGGGTGTTTTGGTTTTGATATACCCATCATTTACGGCTAAATTAAAGGAAATCGACGGAGAATTTATTGGGGATTACAAAAACAAAGAGGGGGCCATGCCCCCTCTTTCAACAGGTTAAATTCGTTGCATTATTTTACACGCACGCCATTTTGGAATCCGGCGATGAATGCATCTGCATAACCCAAAGCGCGAACGCGGGCCTTTTCGGCTGCAGCTTCGTCTTCCGATGCAAAAACTTTATCAGTACAGTACTTATAATAATCGTTTTGCTGATACATATATACTGAACCAATTCCTTTTGCATCAAATGTGCTCTTTGCAATTGGCTGCTTGGAAATGGTAAATTGAATGCGGTATTCTACCTTCACCCCTTGGGTCGGTTTAACCACAGAAACCGGAGGTGCCGGGGTCGTCAACACTTTTGAAGGAGCGGGATAGATATTCGAAATGTTATTGTTTGTATTTGTTGAAACAGGTGCATTATCCATCTTCTGACCAGGCAAACAAGATGGAGCCTCAACTCTATCAGGCAGACCATCTTCATCGGAATCAGTATCCAAATAATCGGGTTTGCCATCTGAATCTGTATCTACAGGATTGTTGCTTTTGCCTTTTTCCATCGCATCAGGGATTGAGTCGCCATCGCTGTCCAGATCCAAGAAATTGGGCTTTCCGTCATGGTCAATATCCAATTTACCTTCTACACTGTCATTGATTCCATCTCCATCACTGTCCAAATCCAAATAATTGGCTTGTCCATCACTATCCATATCATCAGCCGTTTCCATACGATCCATGATTCCATCATTGTCAGAATCGGTGTCTAAGAAATCTGGTTGTAAATCTTTATCTGAATCTTTTACTCCTTCTACTTTATCATCAATTCCATCACCATCTGAGTCGGTATCTTGATAATTAGGTTTGCCATCTTTATCAGAGTCTCCGGTCTTTTCAATACCATCGGCGATACCATCACCATCTGAGTCACGATCCAAGAAGTTGGGCAAGCCATCTTTATCGATATCAGAACGGCCTTCCGAAGCATCAGGCAATCCATCATTATCGGAATCTGTATCTAAGTAATCAGGAATGCCATCTGCATCAGCGTCTCCGCAAATCATATTGGTTTGGGAAATATCCGCCAAAGCTGCGTCCGAAGCTTTTGTTGGAGCTGTTTCTGTTACAGACGATGCAACCGAACCATCAGAGGTAGAAACTTTTTTGGCGGTATCGTTCACAACAGCTGTATTGCCACAAGGCATTATCGCACGAATTATATATTCAGTTCGTCGGTTCAGGGCATGATCTGCATCGCTGCATGTAACACCATCCGCACATTTATTAAGGAGTTTAGATTCACCAAAGCCTTTATATCCAATTCGATCGGCTACCACACCTCGATTAACAACATATCTATAGGCTGCGAGGGCACGATCTTCAGATAACTTTTGGTTGTAGACTACTGATGCACGGCTGTCTGTATGTGATCCAAGTTCAACACTCAGTCCAGGGTTATCTTGCATAATAACCACTAGTTTATCCAATTCCACCTTACTATCTTCTGTAATTTCAAATTTTGAACTAGCGTAATAAATGGGTTTGATATCGAATAATTTACCAAGGTCATCACCAATTTTGTAGGCTTTCGCTTTAAGTACAATCTTTCTACCTCCATCAGGTAAATCAACAATACTATCTGCTGTTGCATAACGATAACCACAGGGATGTGAAGTTACCTGTAGGTTTGGATTCGTCTGGTCATTTCCAATACCGTTAAAAGTGTAAATCCCTTTTTCATCCGTAATTCCCTTAATGCCAATCTCTGCATCATTTAAATTATCGAGAGCTACTTCGGCGCCTTTTAATGGCAACCCAGTTTCTGCATCTACAATCTCAACAATAACAGGGCTTGGTTTTTCCTCTTCCATTTCTTCTTCTGTTGGACCAACCCATCGGAAGAAGTATAGGTTATCATCAATGCCTTTAGAACCACGGTTAGAAGTGATCGTACCCCAAGCGTCTCTGTCATGAATTTGTGCACCGAAATCATCGTAATTCGAATTGATGGGTTTACCTGCATTGATGATGGCACCCGTTGCGGCGTCTACAAAAAATATGTCTAATCCACCGAAACCAAGGTGGCCATCGGATGAGAAGTAGAATTGTCCAGAATCACTGTAACTGGGGAAGTTATCACGCAGTGCGGTATTGATTTCTGGACCCATATTTTTAGCATCACTAATTTTAATTCCTTTTTCGTCATTTTGAATGATGGGGGCTTCATACAAATCTGACTTACCAAAGCCACCGGGCATATCCGAGGCAAAAACCACTTTGGTTCCGTCTGGAGAGATGATCAAATCTGCCACAGAATAGTCAGCATTGTTGAGTTGGAAAGGAATCTCTGTCCATTTTTTGGTTACGGGGTTTTGACGCATCGCAAAAACTTGGAGCACACGTTCGCGTTTTGCATTTTTCTTTTTTGCATTGCGTGTAACGTAGATAAAACCTGTATTGGGATCCACAAAACTTACGTGCTGATGGGCCACTGATTTGTTGTTGTTGATTTCTTTTCCTTGTCCCAAAAAACTATCTGAATATGGCGCTTTATAAATTTGGTAATAGGGTTGTTCATGCCATAGAGAGACAGACTTTTTCAATCCCTTTTCAATGTGTGTGGAGTAATACGCATTGCCTTTTTTGTCTGGAACCAAGGCATATTCACCCAATCCAGTATTACTATTGAATGGTTTCACATTATAAAATTCCGAAAAATCGTTTTCAGGCCAATAACTTTCGGCACCGGCATTTTGAGCTGCGAATTCAGAATTTAATTCGGGAAAAAATGGTTTATCTCCATACTCCGTTGACTTCAAAACAATTAATAAACTATCTGATAGGAGATAATTCTCAACTTTTCTTGCAGCTAGGGCAAAACAAAGTTTATCAAAAGCATCCACCTTGTCACTAAATTGTGAGAACAGTTCAGAATAAGCTTCAAACGCCAATTGGTTATTCTCCACTTGAGCGTGAGAGTATGCCAAAGCCCGTTGATTGGAGTAATCGAACTTTTTTGCTATCGCTTTATAGTTATTCTTGGCAATAATTCCTGCATAATTGTATGTATAGATATCATTTGCCAATTTCTTTTGAGCAAAAACAGGGCTAACCTGACTCAATAAACCAAAGGTCAGAATGGTTGTGTATTTTATTAGATTCATCGTTGTGCGACTAGAATTTTTTAGAAATAACGTGGAACTTTTACTCGACTATTTTCTTTGGGTGTGATCATATATTGCAAACCGATTTCATGTGAACCTCTTACGTATTCGTTCAGTGGAGAAGTTTTGCTATCGAACGAGTACAACAGGTTGAAGTTAGGATTCAATTGAGCCATGACCATAAATCCGATATCGCCACCGGTTCTATAAAATCCACCAATTGAACCAAAGTCTTTATAGATCAGGTGCAAATTCACATCTGCTTGCATTGCTGCGCCATTTACAAACTTCACCTGGGTTGTAGGTTTTAATTTTAAGTCCGTTGACAAATCAAAAACGGCACCCGCTATGGCATAGTAGTGCATTTGACTTACATAATCCAGGTTTACACCGCTGGGCGCTGTTCTCTCGTTGATAAACACCATACGGGGTGAGCTAACACCCGCAAAATACTTGTCGCTGTACAGGTAAACACCGAAACCGGTCATGGGTGCTGTGATGGCGTAGTCATTGTTATTAAAGGTTACATCACCGGGGTTTTGCACTTTCAGTTTAGACAATTCGGCAGAATAATTAAAGGCCCCCAATCTCAATCCAACAGCCAATCTCAAATCTCGTGCGATTTCTTTGTTGTAAGCAATATTGGCCGCAAACTCGGTTTCAGAGAAAGGAGAAGCCACTTCAAATTTTCCAATCTTGCCCGTTTGAAAATTCAAACCAACGGCAAAGTCTCTGAATGCTGGTGCTTGAGAAACTGGAGAGTGGAGTGCTAGACTCTGATAATTCGGCGCCCCAGGATAGGTAGCCCACTGAGTACGGTTCAATGCACTCGCCACTAGGGTACGCTTCGAACCTGCATAGGCTGGGTTCATCGCAAGCGAATTGAAATCGTAATGAGTGTACATTTGCTCTTGTTGAGCGAACATGGGCACCGTGGTGGCCAAAGCCACTAACATTACCAATTTCAACTTATTTTTTATCATGAATTTCATGGTTGTTCGTTCGTTTAGTTTTTGATGTAAATGTTTCTATCAACTGTGGTTGATCCATATTTAAATACGATGTAATAGACGCCTTCGGGCAGTGTATCACCATTTGTACCTACGCCATTCCAATCGTTTTTGTAGGTTCCGTTAGATTCATACACAACCTGACCCCAACGGTTGAATACCAACAATGTTGCTTGAGAGAACACTTTGGCTTTCAAGCCGCGGATATATAAAACATCGTTCACGTTGTCACCGTTTGGTGAAATACCCTCTGGGATAAAGTAATCTGGGTCTATGTAGTTGGGGATACCGTCTTTGTCGCTGTCGGCCAAACCTTCTTGAATATCGCTGTCTAACAATTCGTCATTGTCAGAGTCTAGATCGCGCCAGTTTCCTACGCCATCACCATCCGTATCCGTAGATCCTTCAATTTTATCGGATATTCCATCGTTATCTGAATCGAGGTCGAGGTAATCGGGCTGACCATCATTATCGGTATCGGTAGTTCCTTCGGTTTTGTCATCGATACCGTCGCCATCAGAATCCAAATCGCGCCAGTTACCGATACCATCACTATCAGAATCTAAAGTGCCTTCGGTTTGGTCATTGATACCATCGTTGTCTGAGTCAAGGTCACGCCAGTCGCCCACACCATCACCATCCGTATCCGTGGTTCCTTCGATACTATCCGAAATGCCATCGTTGTCTGAATCTGTGTCAAGGTAATCTGCTACTCCGTCACCATCGGTATCGGTAGTTCCTTCAATTTTATCAGAAATACCATCACCATCAGAATCCAAATCCAACCAGTTACCTGCCAAATCTCCATCTTTATCTGCAGTTCCTTCGGTTTGGTCATTAATACCATCGGCGTCAGAATCGAGGTCGCGCCAGTTGCCAATACCATCACCATCGAAGTCGTTGGTGCCTTCGGTGCTATCTGCGATACCATCATTGTCTGAATCCCAGTCGCGCCAATCGCCGATGCCATCACCATCTGTATCAACGGTACCTTCGGTACTGTCTAAGATATTATCGCCGTCTGAGTCGATATCGCGCCAATCGCCGGTGCCATCGCCGTCTGTATCAACGGTGCCTTCAGTTTTATCAGAAATACCATCATTGTCAGAATCGAGGTCGCGCCAATCGCCGATACCGTCCATGTCTGTATCCACTGTACCTTCAACGTTGTCGGAGATTCCGTCATTGTCAGAGTCTAGGTCGCGCCAATCGCTAGTTCCATCACCATCGGTATCTACAGTTCCTTCGATGTTATCGGAAATGCCATCGCCATCAGAGTCCAAATCGAGATAATCGGGTTTACCATCGCCATCTGTATCTACAGTTCCTTCAATTTTATCGGAGATACCGTCGTTATCAGAGTCTAGATCGCGCCAATCGCCAGTACCATCTCCGTCAGAATCGATGGATCCTTCAATTTTGTCGCTGATACCGTCGTTATCAGAGTCCAGATCACGCCAATCGCCAGTTCCGTCGCCATCTGTGTCTATAGTTCCTTCGATCAAATCCGAAATACCGTCACCATCCGAATCTCCATCACGGAAATCTGAAATGCCATCGCCATCAGTATCTACTACATCTTCAATACTGTCAAGAATTCCATCAGCATCAGAATCTAAGTCCAAATAATCTGGTTTACCATCGCCGTCAGTATCCACTGGGGTTGCGGGGTTGCTACCTGATTCAAAGCTATCTTGAATTCCATCGTCATCTGAATCAAGGTCACGCCAGTTTCCACGACCATCACCGTCGGTATCAATACTGCCTTCTACACTATCCGGAATGCCATCATTGTCTGAGTCAACATCCAATCGATCTACTGTACCATCAGAATCTGTATCGATATTGCCTTCTGTTTGATCGTTGATACCATCATTGTCAGAATCTAGATCGCGCCAGTCGCCAGTTCCGTCGCCGTCTGTGTCTACAGTTCCTTCAATTTTATCACTGATTCCATCATTGTCTGCGTCTGTATCAAGGAAATCTGCAATCCCGTCACCGTCTGTATCAACGGTTCCTTCG
>JBJTNN010000080.1:0-3570 GCA_046074125.1 Bacteroidota bacterium | reverse complement strand
GGAGATGCCGCGAACCTTGCATTCTTTTTCGGCTGCGGCGGAATAGGCAAAAAGGAAACTGCCCCCCTGATAGTTCAATAGCCACTGAACTTCTTGCTTTTGGTTTAGTAACCAATAGGCCAGACCGTAAGATTTAAGGTGGTTTTTCTGGGATTCATCCATCGGAACCAACAGCTGTGATGCCGATCCGATCTGCGCAATTACGAAAATAAAACAGAAAATCGCTGTCCTAACCATGCCAATAATATCCCAAAGATAAGCGATGTTGCCCCATATATGACGGCCAAGCGATATTCACGGTATTCAACATATTGAATGATTTCAATGGCCAGTCCGCTAAAAGTAGAGAATCCACCCAAAAGTCCAGTTAAAATAAGCAATCGCCAAAAATCACTACTAATCTTTGGATAAATGGTGCCGATAAGCAGGCAGGCAGCCATATTAACGAAAAAGGTGCCCCAAGAGAATTGATGGGGAACAAAAGGTATTTTTAGGATAAACAGCCATCTCAATAAACTCCCCAAAGCCCCGCCAACCAAAACAGCCAATAAATTCGCGATTTGCATGCTACGAAGTTAGTAAACCCCATTAATTTTGTGGTGATGATTGCGGCAATAAAATCCATTGAAAACCTATCTGATAGGGTAAGGGTATTCCAATTGGAATTGCCGGAAGCTGTGATGTTTGCTGCCGGACAGTTTGTCATCGTCAAGGCGCAAATAGGGGGTGAGAATGTTGAACGGAGCTATTCCATTGCCAATGAATGTGCAGGGGAGACTCAGCACATCGAACTGTGCATTGCCCTGAATCCCTCAGGGAAAATGTCGCCCCATTTGTTTGGTTTATCCCCAGGCGCAGCGCTGGAAATGTCGTTGCCGCAGGGTGGTTTTGTGTTGCGCGATGCTGCGATAGAGGTGCCCACAATCTTCGTATGTACCGGCACAGGGGTGGCGCCTTTTCGGTCAATGATTGCATCGAAATTGAAGGAAACCCGCGAATCGATGGTGTATTTGGTGATGGGCAACCGGGCTTCTACCGACATGCTATACCACCAACATTGGATGGATTTGCAATATCAACAGCCCAGATTCCGCTATTTGCCAACGCTGAGTAGGGGGGATGGCCAGGAAAAAGGGGTGTTGACGGGGTATGTGCACGCGCATTACAGCGAAATTGTAAAAGCCCATCCGGAGGTACAGGTGTATGTGTGCGGTTGGGAGGTGATGTGTAAGGAGGCCCGACAGCGATTGAAAGACATGGGATTAACCCGCAGGCAGTATTTTTTTGAGCAATACGATGGTTGATGGGTCGATTTGGGGCAAATAATTTTTTTGCTTTCAATTTTTCCCTTATTATTGCGATGTAGTTCGGATTTGCGCATCAGCAAACCTTGGAATTTCCCCTACTTTATTGCATCAGATTTTTTTGAATACGAATATTTTTTATGGCCGATAGACCGGATTTCTCTAAAATGAGCGTGGGTGATTTGCGTACCCTTGCCGACAACCTCCAAATTGACAACACCGCCAAAATGAAAAAGGGCGAGTTAATAGCCGCCATTGAAATGTCGGCCGCCAGCAGCAATGCCAAGTCGCCTGAATCAAGCGGTGCCGGCAGCAATGCTACCAATGAGGCGGCGCCCGCTGCTGACGCAGGTGAGCGCCGAGGCCGTCGTCCACGCAAAGCAAACAGCGAAAGCGAAGGCGAAGGATCAACCGCTGAAAATTCGGATGGTGCTGAGCGTTCAGTTACTGAGAGTGGGGCAGACAAGCCCGCAGTGCAACCGCAACCCTTCCAACGCCACCGCGAATCGGGAGAAGGAGCAGAGCCGCGCAACAATCGACCTGTAAATGAGGGTAAAAACGGCAGAGGTCCGCGCGAGCAACGCGAACCCCGCGAGCAACGCGAACCGCGTGAAAACCGCGAGCCCCGCGAACCCCGCGAAAATCGAGAGGGCAGAGATCAACGCGAATCCCGCAACGGTCGCGAAAATCGCGAAGTAAGAGAACCCCGTGAACCCCGTGAGCAACGCGAACCGCGTGAAAATCGCGAGCCCCGCGAAGCTGTAGAAAACAAAGAAACCGCGCCAAAGCCCGAACCCGCCCTGTCGGCAGAAGAAAAACGCCGCAGAGAAGCCCTCGCCCTCTTTACAGAAATGGAAGGGGTGGTGAGTACCCAAGGTGTGCTCGAAACCGTGCCCGATGGATACGGATTCCTACGTTCCCCAGACTATAATTACGTAGCATCCCCCGATGATGTATACATCCCCGGCTTCATGATCAAACAAAATGGTTTGAAAACCGGTGATACCGTGCGCGGAACCATCCGCCCGCCCAAAGAAAATGAAAAGTATTTCTGCTTGGTGAAAATAGAAAGCGTCAATGGTAGAACCCCCGAAGAAGTACGCGATCGCGTGGCCTTCGAACACCTCACGCCCCTGTTCCCCGATGAGAAATTGAATTTGTGCGATAGCGCCTCCAACTACCCCAACCGAATCATCGATTTGATATCGCCCATCGGAAAAGGACAGCGAGGCCTGATTGTGGCCCAGCCAAAAACAGGTAAAACATGGTTGCTGAAAGGCATCGCCAATGCCATCGCCAAAAACCACCCCGAGGTGTATATGATCATTTTGCTGATCGATGAACGTCCGGAAGAAGTGACCGACATGGCTCGCAGTGTGCGCGCCGAAGTCGTGGCTTCAACCTTCGACGAACCCGCCGATAAGCACGTGAAATTAACCAACATGGTGCTGGAAAAAGCCAAGCGATTGGTGGAATGTGGACATGATGTGGTGATTCTGCTCGATTCAATCACGCGTTTGGCCCGCGCATTCAACACCGTTCAGCCTGCCTCAGGTAAGATATTGTCGGGCGGAGTCGATGCCAATGCTCTGCACAAACCCAAACGATTCTTTGGTGCTGCCAGAAACATCGAAGGGGGCGGATCACTGACAATCATCGCAACCGCACTGACCGATACAGGTTCTAAGATGGACGAAGTGATTTTCGAAGAATTCAAAGGTACCGGTAACATGGAATTGCAGTTGGATCGCAAACTGTCGAACAAGCGCATTTTCCCTGCCATCGATATTTTGAGCTCGAGTACCCGTCGCGACGATCTATTGGTAGACAAAGTAACCAACCAACGGATGTGGGTGTTGAGAAACCACTTGGCAGATATGAACCCAGAAGAAGCCATGAATACCTTCTTGAAGTACATGCAAAACACCAAAGACAACAACGAGTTTTTGGTGAGTATGAACCGCTAATTCACCGTTTTTGGCGGATTTCCGCCGCTTTGAAACGCTTATTGAGCGCATCATGCGGTGCAAAAGTTCATGCAAATAGTACTCGTGTGCTTGGTCTGCGATTGTGAGGTGGCTAAATGTTTTATAATTCATGCTTAGCAAGTGATTGTTTTTTAAGTTTTTGTGGCGGTTTTTGGGTGTTTCGTTGTGGAGGTGTCCTCAAATTGGAAACATGTTAAAAAAAATGTGCAAAACCCATGAACATAGAAGGAATTTCTGTTGTTTTTTTGGACAAATTATTTGAGAGATGGACAAGCCCA
>JBJTNN010000079.1:0-4388 GCA_046074125.1 Bacteroidota bacterium | reverse complement strand
CCGTGTTGATGATAACACCAATGCCCGCCACCCAGCTTACGGTGCTACCCGAAGTCGGTTGGGGATCTATGAAACGCGTATACGCCTCATGGCCCATGGCAGTTATCGCAATGAATAGCAAAATGCAGTTGGCCAACGACGCCAAGATGGTGGCCTTGGAGAAGCCATAGGTATACACTTTGGTGGGTTGCTTGGCGGCCATTTTGAAAGCGAACAAACTGATGATCAATCCCGCCACATCGCCCAGATTGTGCCAAGCATCGGCAAGTAGACTTAAACTGTTGATTTTAAAGCCATAGCCGAATTCGACGAATACAAACACCAAATTGAGCAGGATGCCGGCGACGAAGCGTGGGCCCATGTTGTCTTGCGGGGCACTGTGACTGTGGTTATGCATAAAAAGTGCAAATTACTGAATTAGTACCGGTTTGCATTGCATCAAGCCGGGCACCAAATAGATTTTTCCTGATTGTAACTCAGTGCAGCGGAATCGCGTACGCATTTTTTCCAGTTTCTTGAATTTGCGGCCGTCTTGTGTTTCAAAAACCAAGCCCAGAGGAATTTCTTCTACCAACACCCATTCCGAGTCGAGGTCGTATTTGCGGAGCGTTCTCACCAATTGCGCGTCTGTACAACTGCTGGCTTTGGGGTTTTTGAGGTATTTGTTTAAGGCCATGTGCACATCCTGCGGCAACAGGTTTTGCGTTACGATGGGCGAACTGACCAGTTGAAATTCCCTTTTCCATTCGATGCCATGTGGCGGTACGCGGGGACCTGATTTTTCAAAGTTCAGCAGGTGAGCCACCTCATGCATGAAGGTGATGAGAAAGGCGAAGGGGTTTAAATCGCGGTTGATAGAAATGCGGTGGCTGTCTTCGGTGGTGGGTGGACGATAATCGCCCAGTTTGGTTAAGCGGGGATTTTTGATTCTCAGTTGGATTTTGTGTTTCTCCATCAAATCCGCCGCATACAACTCACTGCCCTCGGGTAGGTATTTTCGAAGGATGGGTATGAGTTGTTCCTTTTTCACGACAACCGATTACGACAGTTTTTTCAAGGCACGTTCCGCCACTTCCAATCCAATAGATAAAGAACTGGTGGCCGCAGGAGATGGCGCATTTAACACGTGAATGAACGAGGGTGATTCTTGGATGTAGAAGTCGTCGATAAGTCCGCCATCTTTGTCGCAGGCCTGCGCTCGAACGCCTGCACCAGCCGGTTCTAGGTCGTCTTCGGTGATGCTGGGCACCAGCTGTTGTAATGCTTTAACGAAAGCCGGTTTAAAAAATGAGCGGTGGTATTCTCCCAATCCCGTTTTCCAGTATTTGCCCGCAACTTTTCGGAATCCGCCAAATGAAATGCTCTCCCAAAACTCACTCCATTTGAAGTCGGTCTTTTTGTATCCTTCGCGTTGAAAGGCGAAAACGGCGTTTGGACCTGCCTCGATTTCTCCGCTGATTCTGCGGGTAAAGTGCACACCCAAAAATGGGAAGTTGGGGTCGGGCACAGGATAGATTAAGTTCTTAACCAGGTGGGCTTTTTCGGGTTTGATACTGTAATATTCTCCGCGAAATGGAATGATTTTCATGTTGAGTTTTTCCCCAGCCATGGCAGCCACTTTGTCGCAATATAGTCCAGCACAATTGATCACCATGTTGGCTTCGAATCGCTCGGTGGCGGTATGGACAATTGCGCCATGATTACCCGGAACGATTGCTTCAATCTTTACAGAGGTTTGAATGCTTCCGTTGGGATGGTTTTGAATTTTTTCGGCGAGTTTGGCAGCAACGGCTTTGTAATCTACGATGCCTGTTTGGGGGACGAAAACGCCTTTGATGCCGCTGCAATGGGGTTCGTATTGCTTGATTTCTTCCTGGTTTAGGAATCGCAAGCCCGACAATCCATTTTGTATGCCTCGCTGATAAAGGGCTTCTAGTCCAGCGATTTCTTCGGGCTTGATGGCCACAATGATTTTACCGCAGAGGTCGTAATCGATGTTTTCGGCCTTACAAAAATCCAACAGCATGTCGTAGCCGCGAAGACAGTTTTGCGCTTTTAAACTACCGGGTTTGTAGTAGATGCCTGAGTGAATGACACCGCTGTTATTGCCAGTTTGGTGTTTGGCTACCCGATCTTCTTTTTCGAGGATGGTTACGGTGAGTTGCTCATTTAACTTGAGCAATTGATACGCCGTTGACAAACCAACGATGCCGCCTCCGATAATCAGTACATCTGTTTTCATGAATCCGTTTTACAAAGTTAAGCACTGCCACCCATCAATGGCAAGTTTAATAACTGTTGACCTATGCCACAATGGAGGCAATTTTTCACCGAACAGTAATTGTGATGTTGGCCCAAAATGGCTTGACTTCGTTGGGCGTTGTAGTTGGAAAATTCCAAGGGTGAGAGCCCTTTGATGACGCGATTGTTTTCGGCTGGGAGTTGCGAAAGTAAATTCATGGCCAGATCGCAAAGCTGTGGTTTGTGGGTTTCAAGTCCGAAAGCGAAAAGAAAGGGCACTACGGCGTTGGTTATCACCTGCTGGGCGTGGACTTTTCCGTTGGCGCTGTTGTGGTGGGCAGCGGGTTGACCCATGAAAAAGTGGGTTTGCCAATAGGTGTCTGGCGTTACGGTGAAATGGTCTATCCATGCTTGGATGGGCCATTGCGTAGTCGAGAAAAATGGCAGCAGTTCAGCATCGCATCGAAATAAAAATTCACTGAGTTGTGCCATGCGAATTTGTGGGAGTGCATTGGGTCTAATTTGTCGCGTATTCCAGGGTGGATGGCAAGGCTCAAACCCGTGTTTGGTCTGTAAAAATTGGTATCGCTGCATGAGGTCTTGGGTGTAGTCATCCGGTGCGACATTGATTTCATCTTGCAACCAATTCGATTGTCCAAACAGATAAGCCAGCAGCGTTTTCGGGTTGCGATTGCGCAGGATGAATGACTTGTGCAGGTGCTGTGATAGTTGTTGGCTTGCTGCTGCGTTTCCTTTACCCATCCAGGCGGTGAGCAGCAGTTCTAATGCAGTGTACCACCAATCGCCATGGTGTTGTTGGTGTATGGTTAGTATGCGGGTTGTTTTTTCATGAATGCGTTTGGTGAGGGCTCGTTGCAGCTGTTCTTCCCGGGCCGATTCGTTGCACAGCGAAATGAGGGGTGCACACGGCAGGCTTTGAGTTTGCTCCCAGTGGGTGATTGCGTGTTTGTTGATGCGATGTTTGATGGATAGGCACTCTAGGGGTTGTCCATTTTCAAGGCAGCAGGGTTTATTGTTGTCGAAGACCACATGCAAAACGGTTTGGTTGTAGCGGGGGTCTTTGTGGTGTTTGTGGGCATACCAATCGGAAGCTTTGCTGTGAATTTCGATGGCGCCATGCAGTATAATTCCATCGATGGAGATTTGTGCATGCAGGAAATCGGGTCCGTTTTGATTGTTCCAATCGCCGCGATGCAGAATCTGCAGGTTTTTGCCCGAATCCGTTTTCAGGTGAAGGGGGTAAAATGCCTGGTGGGCCCAAATCTTTTGCAGTCCGATCTCTTTCACGGTGCAAAGATGTGTCAGTTCATACAGGCAATCAAACCGGGAGCAGCCAATTGGCGGAATTTGCAAATCCTTCTTCTGCGTTGGTAAAAATTGCAACGGGAATCCCAAATTCATGGCGGATGCGTTAATTTTGTCCATTCAGTCATGAGTATCAACAAACTATCCATCGTGATTCCTGCCTACAACGAGGCCAAGACCATTCACCATATTTTGAATAAGGTAGCTGAGGTTCAATTGATTCATGGGATCCAAAAGGAAGTGATCGTTGTGAATGATTGCAGCAGCGATGATACCGCTTCGGTATTGCGCGCGTATGCAGAGGCACACCCCGACATGGGATTGCAATTGTTTGATCACTCGGTAAATAGGGGTAAGGGGGCGGCATTGCATACAGGCATTGCCCAGGCAACGGGTGATGTGTTGGTTATTCAAGACGCTGATTTGGAGTATGACCCCAACGAGTTCAATATTTTGTTGAAGCCCATCACCGATGGCTTTGCGGATGTTGTATTCGGGAGTCGATTTATGGGCGGAAAACCCCACCGGATTTTGTTTTTTTGGCACAGTATCGGCAACAAGTTTTTGACTTTTTTGAGTAATATGCTGACGAATTTGAATCTGACCGACATGGAAACTTGCTACAAAATGTTCCGCACGGAGATGGTTCAGTCGTTGAAGTTGCAGGAGAAGCGTTTTGGCTTTGAGCCCGAGGTTACCGCCAAGATTGCCAAGGTGCCGGGGGTGAGAATTTATGAGGTGGGTATCAGTTATTACGGCAGAACCTTTGAGGAGGGAAAGAAAATTGGCTGGAAAGATGGTTTTAGGGCCATTTATTGCAT
>JBJTNN010000078.1:0-4795 GCA_046074125.1 Bacteroidota bacterium | reverse complement strand
ACGGCATTCACACCCCACACTTTCCCCATGATGGGCAGCGTATTGCGATCGATTCCCCGCGATAAATCTCCGCTTATGGGTGTCCAAGAATCGCCCCGATCTTCGCTTTTAAACACGCGATTGGCCGCAAAATACAACACCTTGGGATTGCTGCGAGAAATGATCAACGGCGCGTCCCAATTCCATCGCAAAGGCGCCTCGTTGATGCCAATGGTGGGTTTGATATCCACCGCTTCTCCGGTAACTTTATCGTAACGCACCAAACCGCCATACTGCCATTGACTGTAGACAATGTTGGGGTTGCTGGGGTCAACCTGCGACTTAAAACCATCGCCACCCACCGTTACAAACCAATCGTCGTTGCTCACCCCATTGGCCGAATTGTTCTTTGAAGGTCCGCCCAAAGTATTGTTGTCCTGGGTACCGCCATAGATGTTGTAAAAGGGCAAGGCATTGTCTACCGATGCGCGATAAAATTGGGTAATGGAAATGTTGTCTTTGTAATTCCAGTTTTGAGCGTTGTCGAACGTCTCATACAGTCCACCATCACAACCCACCAGCCAGTGCGACGGTTGGGCGGGATCGATCCAAATGATATGATTGTCTACATGTTTGTTGCCTTCGCCCGCGTTTCGGAGGGTTTTGCCGCCGTCATCGGACACTTTCATGTAGGAGTCCATGCAAAACAAGCGGTTGGGGTTGGTAGGATCCACAAAAATCTCTTGGTAATAGTTTCCAGCGGTAAAGAATGGATTTTGCTTGCTCCAGCTCTCGCCGTAATCATAACTCACAAAAATGCCGCCTTTGCCTTCTTCCGCCTCAACCATGGCATACATCAAACCGGGCTTTGAGCTCACGGCAACCGCAATTCTTCCCACATCGCCCGATGGCAGTCCCCCACCCAACTTCCGCCAAGATTTGCCGTTATCAGTACTCTTATACAAGGCCGATTCAGGACCACCGCCGAGATAGGTCCATTCGTGCCTGCGGCGCTGGTGAAACGCAGCATACAAGGTTCCAGGCATGTTGGGATCGATATGGATTTCATGGCAACCGGTGTTGTCCGACACGTGGAAATTGCGAACCCAGGTTTTGCCCCCATCTTCGGTGAGGTACAAGCCGCGCTCTCCGCCTTCTTTCCAAACAGGACCGTAGGCAGCCACCCAAATGCGGTTGGTGTTTTTCGGGTCGATTTTGATCATGCCGATGTGTTCTGAGAGTTTCAGCCCCATGTTTTCGAACGATTTCCCGCCATCCAAACTGCGGTAAAGACCGTTTCCATAGCCCACACTGCGTTGGTTGTTATTTTCGCCGGTGCCGACCCAAACAATGTTGGGATTGGTGGGATCCAAGGCCAAGCAACCGATACTTTGGGTGCCGTATCCGTCAAAAATGGGTTGATAGGTGGTGCCGCCGTTCACCGTTTTCCAGACGCCGCCGTAGGCAGCCGCCAAATAGTATTCGGATTTATTCAAGGGATTCACCGCGATGTCTACGATTCTTCCGCTGGTGGTGGCAGGACCGATCATCCTAAAATTCACCTGATTCAACATCGGCTTAATCAGTGAGTCGGGCAAGGACGCGATGGTTGTACTTACCGGCATTACCGGCACCGCAGCTTTTGCCGCGGTAGATTTCTGGGCGATGGCGGGCTGAGACGCAACCGATGCGACCAAAGCCAGTACAAAGGATATCTTTTTCATGAGGATAATTTTATAAAATATTGGTGGAGTTGATGGGCCACGGCCGACCATGCAAAGGTTTCCCTCACATGCTGTCCGCCCGTTTCACCCAATTGCTTTCTGAGGGTTTCATCGGCCAAAATTCGCAACACATGTGTGGCAAAATCTTGGGGGTTGCTGGCCATCAATATGCCTTTGCCATTTTCCAGGCCCAAACCCGCAAAGCCCACTTCTGAACACACCACCGCTTGGTTCATGGCTAGGGCTTCAAGCACTTTGTTTTGGGTACCTGCGCCAATGCGCAAGGGCGATACCACCAGATGGGCTTTGGCGTATTCATCGGCCAAATTGGGAATAAACCCGGTAATTTTCACCCGGTCCGAGGCCAAATCCAACACAGATTTTACAGGTCGCTGTCCGGCAATCACAAACTCAACCTCGGGATTTTTGGCCAAAATCAGGGGCAGAATGTCTTCCACGAAATATTGAACAGCGTCGATGTTGGGAGCGTAATCCATGTTACCGGTAAACAGAATGCGGTTGGCGATGATGGCTTCGGCCGACTGAGGGGCAAACGAATCGATATTTACCCCGTTGGGCAAGATATCTACGTTGTTGATGCCCAAGTTCATGAGGTAGGCTCTATCTTCTTGAGAACATACCAAAGACTGTCTAAACATGGGAAGCATTCGCTGTTCGTATTTGGCCATTCTGCGGAATTCGAGCTGTCGAAACCAGCGATCCCATGGGGTTTTGGCCGCGGCAATCCGTCGTTTCCAATACAAACTAAACGCATCGGGCAAATCCAAAATGGCGGTTGTAGGGGCCGATTGCTCAAAATACTGCGACATGCGGAGGTGTTGAACATGGATCGCATCGTATTCATTTTCTGATAACAACTGTCGAAGCGATTTGGCAAAGGTGGATGAGCGAAAATAGGCCACTTGAATGGGACGCGACTGAAAAAGTCCGATGAAAGCAGACAACGCCGATTTCCACTTGGGGCGATACACAAAATTTACGGTGTTAAATAGCGATCGCTCTCCCCCGCCCGACTGTATTTTGCACGTTTTCAAGTGTTCGGCGGAGGCTATGTCTTCGGCATTCTCGGCCATTGTGAGTAGATGCAGTTCGTGATGCTCGCAGAGCTGTGTCGCCAAATTGAAAATCTTCAGCTTATCGCCACGAAATGGTGGGTAAGGCATGCGATTGGCGACGAACAGAATTTTCACAAGAACAAAAATATCATTAGTGATCAGTAAATGGTACAATCGTTCACAAATTGCGCTTGTGTGTAGATAAACATTTGATAAAAACGCGTGAAAACTGCGGAAAACATAGGTAGTTTTGTTAGAGATGATACCATTAAGCAATCGCGTAGACGACATCGTGGAGAGTCAAACCTTGGCCATGACCAAACGTTCCAGGGAGTTAAAAGCCACCGGGGTTGATGTGATCAACTTGAGTATTGGTGAGCCAGATTTCGACACCCCAGCCCACATTTGCGCGGCAGCCTCGGCGGCAATGGCAAAAGGATACACGCACTATCCCCCGGTGGCCGGGTTGCCAGAATTGCGCACAGCAATTGCCAACAAATTGCAGCGAGAAAATGGACTGTCATACAAAGCCGAAAATATCATTGTCAGCAACGGCGCCAAACACTCTTTGTTGAATGCAATTTTGGCTTTGGTAAATCCCGGCGATGAAGTCATCATTCCGGCCCCTTTCTGGGTGAGTTACCCTTCAATGATCCAATATGCGGGGGGTATCCCGGTGAGCATCCCCACATCGGTAGAAGAAGATTTCAAGGTAAGTGCGGCCAAATTGGAAGCGGCCATCACGCCCAAAACCAAATTGTTGCTGTTCTCATCACCCTGTAACCCCAGCGGTAGTGTAATGAGCAAGGAAGAACTCAAAGCTTGGCGGGATGTGTTGGTGAAATACCCCAATATTTTCATTTTATCGGATGAGATTTATGAAAAAATCAACTATGCGGGCAGTCACAATAGTTTGGCGGAATATACCGAACTGCAAGACCGCATTGCAGTAATCAATGGATTATCAAAAGGTTACGCCATGACGGGCTGGCGAATGGGTTACTTGGCAGGTCCAACGGCCCTGATAAGTGCCTGTGATAAAATTCAAGGGCTAATGACCAGCGGCGCGAGCTCTGTTTCTCAGATGGCCAGTGTTGAGGCGCTTGAGGGACCTCAAGACAGCGTTGCGCAAATGAAAGCGGTGTTTGAAAAGCGCAGAAATGCATTTCATGCTGCTTTGTCTGACATCCCCAACCTGCCCTGCAATTTGCCCGATGGGGCCTTTTATCTGTTCCCGGATGTCAGCTATTACTTGGGTAAGAGTACGCCAGACGGACAGTTGATCAGTACTGCGGATGATTTGTGTTTGTACCTACTCGATAAAGGACATGTTTCCGCGGTTTCAGGTGCAGCGTTCGGACACCCCAGTTGCATTCGATTTAGTTATGCGGCATCGGAAGAACAGTTGATGAAAGCTGGCCATAGAATTGCTATCGCATTGAGAAATCTCAAGGATTGAGTCGTATTTTTGTGGCGATGAACCAGATACAAACACTGTTTAGCAATTTTTCTAAGAAGCGCGTATTGATCGTGGGTGATGTAATGATTGATAGTTACATCATTGGAAAGGTTGAGCGCGTATCTCCCGAAGCCCCTGTGCCAGTGGTGGATGTTGTCCGGTTCGATCAGCGCTTGGGTGGCGCCGGCAATGTCGCACTGAACGTTAAAGCCATGGGCGCAACACCCATTTTGTGTACGGTTGTAGGGCACGATCAAGAAGGAAAAGACTTGCGCGAAATCATGGTCAAAAATGGACTCTCTTGCAGTGGCTTGATTCACTCCGACAAAAGAAAAACCACGAACAAAACCCGCGTTTTGGGCAACAACCATCAATTGTTGCGTATCGACCATGAAATCACGACCGATTTGGATGTAGTTGATTCGTTTTTACTTGAACAGCGTTTTGTGGAGGAATTGGAAAACTGTGATGTTGTGATCTTTGAAGATTATAACAAAGGGGTTTTGCATAACAAGAACATCCAAACCCTGATTAAAAAATGCATTCAAAAGGGCATA
>JBJTNN010000077.1:0-2949 GCA_046074125.1 Bacteroidota bacterium | reverse complement strand
ATCCACTTCGTGATCGCCCACTTTGGCATTGCACCCTTCTAACACCACCACAAATTCTCCCTTGGGTGCATGTTTTTGAAAGTGCAACAACACCTCCGCGATGCTGCCATTCACCGTCTCCTCAAACTTCTTCGATATCTCCCGTGAAACACTGATTCTGCGCTGGGGTGCACACGCCTCCTTCAATTGCTCCAACGTCTTCAGAATTTTATGCGGACTTTCGTAAAATGCCGTAGTATCCGGATTCGCCGCCAACGCCAAAATGCGGGTCTGTCGACCCTTCTTCTGAGGCAAAAACCCCTCGAATCGGAATTGGTGTAAAGCAAATCCACTCTTCACCAACGCCGGCACAAACGCCGTAGCGCCCGGCAAAACCTCAAAAGGAATGCCCGCATCCACACAAGCCCGCGCCAACAAAAACCCCGGATCAGAAATGCCCGGCGTTCCCGCATCACTCACCTGCGCAATCTGAGCGCCCGATGCCAACTCCTGAATCACCGATGCCAACTTCCCGTGCTCGTTGTGCTGGTGAAAACTCTCCAACCGCGTCTGAATCTGATAATGATTCAACAAAACCCGCGTGGTTCTTGTGTCCTCCGCCAAAATCTTACTCACCGTATTCAACACCTCCACCGCCCGGTAGGTCATGTCGCCCAAATTCCCAATTGGCGTCGGTACCAAATACAATTTTCCCACTGTCATAAAGCAAAGATAGGTCTACGAAATCAATCGCAAACCCATCTCCCTGTTGTTAAACCAATCGTAATCTTGAAACTGTGTCGTTCCCCAGCCCACTTCACCTCCACAGAAGTGTTTCTACCCCTGCACTTTTGCTACCCCTGCACATCAGCTGGACTCACCCAGTTCAACTCGACTCATCCAGCCATGAGCAAACCCAAAAATTAGCGCTCGTTCAAGCCCAGCAATCGCTTCTTGGCCGCATACTCCTGCCTGAACAACTTATTGCGCGGACCGGCCCCCGTCACACTCAACAAAGTGCCATTGTTTTTGCAGGTCTCCAGCCAACTATCCGTCGTGTTTACCCAATGCTCGCAATCGCTGATCAACACCCCGTTGCGCTGTGAGTTCACAAACGCAATGTTGTCGCGCACCGTCTTCACCAAAAAAGTGTTATCCGGACTTACCAATGGCGAAAAATACAAGCGGTAATCGCCGCCCTCCACATGGGGTAGGTACGGATGCAGTTTTTTCCCGCGCTCGGCCTGTGCCAAAATGTGATCCACCAAAAAATCGTATTCGTCCAGCACCGCGTGGTACTCATTGTCATTGGCAAACAAACCGCACTCCTTGTAATGATGGATTTGATACAAGGTTGAAAACAAAGTTTCGTGACACCAAATCTCCTCGCTCGCAATCTGCAAATAATTATCGCTCAATCGCTCAAAACCCCGCTCGTCTGGCATCAACGAAGCACTAAACGGCACAGAGCGCAATTTGAAATCGTTCAAAAAATCGCGCTGCCAAACAAACGCCTTAAACGCCGCAAATGCGGGAAACCAAAAGCGATAAAACATCGGTATCTCCTGGGCGCCATACATGATCAAACTATTCGGTCGCTCGATGGCTTTTTCCAAGTAAACATTGATATCGCGATAGTAATCGTGGGTGGTATAGTCCTTTCCGATGAGCTTAAACTCGCCCTGAAACCAATTCTTGCCCAGGTGAATCATCGTATTCAAATCAATCTCAAATTCTTTCGCCAATTTCATCAACTCATCGGCCCGAAAGGATTCTGGGTTCCGAATTCGTCGATACGCTGCGTCCTGTGAAATACACAATACATCGGCCACGATAGTGGCCGTCTTCATTCCCTTTTGTTTCGTCTTCTGATGTAATAACTGAGTAAATGTCTGAATCATACGCATATATCTATTTATTAAGGTTTTGCACTAACACAAGTTTTTTTCCTTTATCACCCAAAAGATTTGCGAAAAACGCAAATAAAAAAATCTCCATGGCGGCCTTTTGGCGATAAACGCCGAGCATTGGCGCGGGCCAACAGCAAACTTTGTATCGAATATTAATCGATATGAATTATGGAAAATCAATTGTACGAATCAAACAAATGGAATGAATTCAATTTTTACGCGCCATCAACCAACAACGAATTAATACCCCGTAAAAAGAACAATCATTACTACGAACACCAACCCTGGAACCTGCCCCTGCGCAATCCCCAGTTCGGTTACAGTTTCCCATCAAACCAATGGAGGGCCTTCGCATGAAAAAGTCATTACTACTCCTGCTCCTTAGCACCTGCTTCAGGCAAATCGCCTTCTGCCAAGACTACCTCAGCGAATACCAACAGTTCTTCAAAGGACTCCAACTCGGTAGCAACAACGCGCCCAAAACCATCGAACTGGCCGCGCCCCAAATCAACCCCGCCGTCTTCAATGGCCTCAACCAAAATCAGCCCGCAAAACTCGATCAAGCCGAAGAACTCGTGCGCGCACTCCGATACACCCAACGCGCCAACATCGCCAACATCCCCCATTGGGATAGCCTGCTCTGCTGGTCGCGCCAATACCTCGAAAAAGGAATCATGCCACTGCTGCTGATCGATTTTCGGTATGAATCACTGAGCGATTCGTTCTGGACCCGACAACAATACAACTACGACAGCGATAGCAACTTCCTGGTCAAAAAAGGCCCCTGGCAAAATGGCGATTTTCGTCGGGCCGATGCCTTCTGTTTTATCCCGATGGTCGAAAACATCAGTCCACAAATCCATTCGGTGATCCTCGATACACGGTTCTATATCAGCCACCGAAACGCCGCACAATGGCCTACCCGCGGCGGCGATAGCCATGGAAATACCTTCACCCTCATACCCAACCAACCCGTGGCGCTCAGCCCACTAACCACCGGTATCAACAACCTCCTGCTGTTCATGGAAACCGATACGCTCAACGAACGATTGAGCATCAA